>DVEE01000040.1 GCA_015295885.1 Leptolyngbyaceae cyanobacterium M65_K2018_010 | reverse complement strand
TTTTCATCCTCCATCAGATCTTTGATCAGGTCAATTGGCAACAAGGTGGACGAGAACTACATCTCACGAAAATTATTGCCCAGTCTCGCCGCCTACCTTTGATTGGCTAGGCTGCCCGTGGGTTGGGCAGGGAGGTGCGGTCAGAGTGTGATTCAACCATCCAACGGCCTGTTCCACCCTGGGCAAAGCCTCTTCAGGTTGCTGGGCTAGCAAAAAGACTAGGGCCGCGGCCAGTTGCTCTTGGGCTCGCACCTGACGGTTACGGTTTAGGCGGTGCCAGTCTTGGGGCTTGATCGCCAACCGTTCTGCTAGAGCCTGGGCTAACTCTAGGTTGGACAGTTGCTCCAGGGGCCGGGGATGATCGAGGGGTTGGGGAGTCACAGCCATAATTGCCAGGTCAATAGGGTTAACTAGAGCAAGAACCTTTACCCTATTGTGCACGATGAAGTTTGGTTATCGACATGCCCTCGGGCTGGCTCAACGAGGGGCTCTAGGGGGAACGGCTGGAGAGCATGGCCCTGAGATCGCCGAGTTAGCCCAGCACGCCGACCATTTAGAGGAGCGCCTTCGTCACCTCAAATCCGGGATCAATAACCTAATACAACTTCACCAGTTGCAAGGGTCCTCTGTATCCCCTCAAGACCAGCACCGGATTCAGGCCGAACTGAACCAACTGGAAACATGGGTGGAGGATTTTGAGACGGAATTAGCCAGTCGGCTATTTTCCTGGCAGCATTTGCAAGAACCTTTCTGGCAGGCGGTGCGCTATGGGGGGCTGGGACTGGTTGGGGGCTGGTTTCTGCATTGGCTGGTGCAGCGAGGTTAATGTCCCAAAGGAATCCTAGGAATGTTTGGCGGGTCGGTCAATCATTCATAACTATCCGTGTTAGGATGATTAACCGTGGATAGGACGGGTCGGTGCCCGAGTGGTTAATGGGGGCGGACTGTAAATCCGCTGGCTACGCCTACGCTGGTTCGAATCCAGCCCGGCCCATCCACGGCGGTTGCCCTTATAGCTCAGCGGTAGAGCACTCCCTTGGTAAGGGAGAGGTCACGAGTTCAAGTCTCGTTAAGGGCTTTAGAGGTTTACCAACAAGGGTCTCTTACCAGATCTGGCCTGAGTCCTGTTGCCTTCTCTTTCCATAGGAGGGGTTGCAGGGTTGATTCATGGTAGAAGGTGAAAAATCTGTTCCACCAGGTTGGCCAGCTCTCGCAGAGCAGAAGTCACCGAACTAAGCCCATAACCCATTGAACCAGAGTACATTAATCGTCACGGAGCATGACTCCGGTCGGAGCGAAGAGAGTTACATCTCTTTATTGGGCTTGACGTTACATTCTGATTTAACAACGAGTCTTTTTAACAACGAACGAGGGTCAATCTTAGCAGATGGCCATGACGGAGGTGATGCAATTTTACTCGTCTGGCGATGCAAGAACGGGTGGGGGCCTCTACCCCATCTACAGGCGGATAGAACGGCGCAAAGGCTAAGCCTGCATTAAGTTTATTCAATTTGTAGCATGAGTTACTTATTCTAAGATTCAGCACCCGTTAGCCTCAGTGCCTAGAGCAATTTTGATGACCCTGTAGCCAGGGTGAGACCTGTTTCTCAATGCCGGATAGCAGCCTTCAACCTCTGTCGATTTCTGTGGTAAGAACGCAGACCACCCTGAGTCTAATCGAGGCGTCAAATGCGCTTTGCAAAGTCCTCCTAACCGATATCGCTCTGTGATTCAGCCACTCGCCACCCAACTCACCTTGACCATCAATGGGGAACCGGTCTCCATTGCCGATTTGTCCCCCGCAATGACCCTGCTGGAATATCTGCGCCTGAGTGGGCGGGCGGGCACCAAGGAGGGCTGCGGCGACGGGGACTGTGGGGCCTGTACGGTGGCGATGATTGGGGCCGGGGCCGATGGGAAGCCCCATTACCAGGCCGTGAATAGCTGCTTGATTCCCCTAGGAGCGGTGGCTGGACGCCAGGTGTTTACGGCTGAAGGGATTGTCCAAGGCCGTATTCCCAAAGAGGCTCTGGTTAAGGAGCCGGTTACGGTTGAGCAACTCCATCCGGTGCAATCGGCCATGGTCGAGACCGGAGGGTCCCAGTGCGGCTACTGCACCCCTGGCTTCATCATGAGTTTGTTTGCGGCCTACTACGACGGCCATCCCGACGATCTATCGGTAGAAGGCAACCTCTGCCGTTGTACGGGCTATCTGCCGATTCGCCGGGCGGCCCAAATGGTGGCCGAACTCGCTCCCCAGGATCGCTTCTCAGAGCAGTTGGTGGCAGCTTCTACGGTGCTCGCTCCCCTGGCTTACACTGGTCAAGCAGAGCAGTTCTACCGGCCCACTCACCTGAACGAGGTGCTTGAGCTTTTGCACCAGCACCCCAAGGCTACCCTGGTGGCGGGGGCCACCGATCTGGGCCTGGAAATGAGTTGGCATCGGCAGCACTATCCGGTCCTGATTTCCCTGGAGGCCGTTGAGGAACTGAAGCACCTGGAACACACCGACGAGTTCGTGGAAATTGGTGCCGCTGTGCCCCTCAGCCATATCGAAGCCAACCTACAGGGCGTTTTTCCCAGTCTGGATGAAATGATCCATTGGTTTGCGGCCCGTCAGGTGCGTAATCGGGCCACGGTGGGCGGCAATATTGGCACGGCTTCCCCCATTGGTGACCTGCCCCCAGTTTTGCTGTCTCTGGACGCTACCCTGAAACTGACTGGCCCCAGTGGGGAGCGGGTCATGCCCCTGGCTGACTTTTTCGTCGGTTATCGTCAGACGGCACTCCAGCCCGGTGAGGTGATTGTCTCGGTGCAGATTCCCAAAGCCCTAACCCCTGATGCGGCGCGCCGATTGGCCCAGTCCTACAAAATTGGCAAGCGGGGTACGGACGATATCAGCATTGTCGCAGCGGCCTTTTTGGTGGATCTGGATGCCAGCAATCACATCCTCCATGCCCGCCTAGGTTACGGGGGAGTGGCCGCCATCCCGGCCCGGGCCACCGAGGCCGAGGCTTTTCTAGTGGGCAAGCCCTGGACTGGAGAAACGATCCGGGCCGTGAAGCCTCTGCTGCAAGAGGCGTTTACGCCACTGACGGACTTGCGGGGCAGCGCCGAGTACCGGAAGCGCCTGGTGGTGAATTTATTTGAGAAATTCTTTGTGGAATTTCCTTAAGCAGGTAAATCTGGAAGGGGTGCATCCCCGATGCACCCGACGGTTAACGGTCTGAGGCAAACGGGAAAAGACAGAATCCATCCTTTACCCACCATCCATTCACCCACCCCATCGCGAGGTTTCCTATGAGCCCAGTTGGTCAGCGGAAAAGTCATGAAAGCGCAGTTGCCCATGTCAGCGGTACCGCCGTTTATACCGATGACCAGCGGGAACCGGCGGGTATGCTATCGCTCTACCCGGTTCTGTCGCCCCACCCTCGGGCGAGGATTACCGAGTTAGATCCGGCTCCGGCGGCTGGGGTCCAGGGCTGTATTACCGTGCTCACGGCTGCCGACGTGCCCGGGGAAAACAATACTGGGGTGATTCTCCGCGATGAAGTGCTATTGCCGACGGATGAGGTCAGCTACTTTGGCCAGGTGGTGGCCTGGGCCGTAGGAGAAACGGAAGCGGCGGCTCGGGAGGCGGCGGCTCAGGTCGTGGTGAAGTACGAGCCCCTACCGGCTATCAAGACCGTGAAGGAGGCGATCGCCGCCGATAGCTTCCACAACGAGCCCCAAATTATTCGCCGGGGCGATCCCGATGCGGCCCTATCCCAGGCTGAGCTGACCTGCTCTGGGGAAGTGGACATTGGCGGACAGGATCACTTTTACTTAGAAACCCAGACCAGTTGGGTGGTTCCCGATGGGGAAGGCAACTTCCAGGTCTACGCCTCGACCCAACACCCCAGCGAAACCCAGATCATCGTAGCTCGCATTCTGGGGGTGCCCAGGAATCGAGTCGTCTGCACTTGCCTGCGCATGGGGGGTGCCTTTGGCGGCAAAGAATCCCAAGCCAACCCCTTTGCTGCTGCCGCGGCCCTAGCCACCTACAAAACCGGCCGCCCTGCCCGGGTGCGCCTACGCCGCCATCAGGACATGCTGATTACCGGCAAGCGCCACGGCTTTTTGGGCCAGTACGAGGTGGGCTTTACTCGGGCAGGCCAAATCACCGCCCTGAATGCCAAGCTCTTTGCCGATGGGGGCTGGAGTATGGATCTATCGCCGCCGGTACTGATGCGGGCCATGCTCCATGTGGATAATGCCTATTACATTCCCAACCTGGTCGTAGAAGGACGGATCGCCAAGACCAATCGGGTGTCGAACACCGCCTACCGGGGCTTCGGCGGCCCCCAGGGCATGATTGTGATCGAAGACGTGGTCGATCGCATCGCTCGTACCCTTAAACTGCCGCCCGAGGTGGTGCGGGAACGCAACTTTTACTCCGGCCAGGGGGAAACCAGCACTACCCACTATGGCCAGGAAATCGTCGATAACCGCATGGCTCGGGTCTGGCAGGAAGCCAAGGAGCGGTCTGACTATGGCCCCCGCCAAGCAGAGATCGCGGCCTTTAATGCCACCAGTCCCTACCGGAAACGGGGACTGGCCATTACCCCGGTGAAGTTTGGCATTTCTTTCAACAAAGTGCAGTACAACCAGGCCGGGGCTCTGGTGCTGATCTACACCGACGGCAGCATCCAACTCAACCACGGCGGTACTGAAATGGGCCAGGGGCTGCACACCAAAATGATCCAGGTGGCTGCCAAGGCCCTGGGGGTCAAGGTAGAGCGGATTCGGATGATGCCTACCAGCACCGACAAGGTGCCCAATACCTCCGCTACTGCCGCCTCCAGTGGTTCTGACCTGAATGGGCAAGCGGTGAGAGACGCCTGCGAAATCCTGCGCGATCGCCTCGCCGCCGTCGCGGTGCGGATGCTGAATTTAGATGCCCCCGAAGACATGGTCTTTGAGGATGACTGGATTTACTGCCGCACCTACCCCAGCGCTCGCATTTCCTTTGATGAGGTGGTGCAGCAGACCTATAGCGAACGCATCAGCCTATCGGCCACGGGGTTCTATCGCACCCCCAACATCTTTTGGGATGCCAAGCTGGCTAAGGGGCGGCCCTTCTACTACTTTGCCTACGGCACCGCCGTGTCCGAGGTGGAAGTGGATGGCTTCACGGGCACCTTCAAACTGCGCCAGGTGGATATTGTTCACGACGTAGGTGAATCCCTCAACCCCTTGGTGGATAAGGGCCAGATTGAGGGAGGCTTTGTCCAGGGCATGGGTTGGCTCACCATGGAAGAATTGGTCTGGGATCAGGAAGGTCGTCTCCGCACCTTTGCCCCCAGCACCTACAAGATCCCCACGATTAGCGAGGTGCCCGAGCACTTCACCATTCACCTGCTGGAGCGGGCCGCCCAGGATGGCGTGATCTATGGGAGCAAAGCGGTCGGCGAACCGCCCTTCATGCTGGCGATGTCCGTGCGAGAAGCTATCCGCGCCGCCGTCGCCGCCTTTGGCGATGCCGACTACGTGCCCCTGGGCTTACCCGCCACGCCAGAGGCGACCCTGTGGGCAATCGAGGGGGTGCGAGAAGCCAGCAGCCAAGGCCAGCCGGTAGGGGTGTCTTAGGGAAAAAGGAAACAGTGAAACTAGCCTACCAGCTCTGGCAGAATCATCCCTAGCATCCCTCCTTGCATTTAAAAAAGTCGGTAAGGTCCTTCGGTCTGTCCGTATCAGTGGCGGTTATCAGGCCTTGGCTCTCAAAACAGGCAATGAATAACTGGATTTGGATAGGTGCTGACGATGCCTAGGATTGGATGCTGAGGTGAGGATGACCGATCCATGGTGAGTTGCTTTCAACAACTGACCCAAGCGCTGGAATACGGCCCTGCTGTGCTGGCCACGGTGATCAGCGTCCGTGGGTCGGTTCCCCGGGAGGTGGGGGCCAGGCTGGTGGTCGATGTCAATGGCCAAGCCTTCAACACCATTGGCGGCGGGGCTGGAGAAGCCAAGGTGCTGCGCCAGGCCCAGGAGGTGCTGCAGACGGGGGAAAACCAGGTTGTAGAGATTGACCTGTCTGGGGCTCCCCAGCGGCAAACCCAGGGGGTTTGCGGGGGCCACATGTGGATATGGCTAGAGCGGTGGCAGGGCAAAGCGGCTCAATCCCTGGCGCGGGATCTGGTGCAGCGGTTACAGCAAGGACAATCGGTGACCTTGGTCACTCCGCTGAAGGGTGACGGACATCCTTACCTGGCGGAGGAGCCGGTTCAGCTTGATCCGGCTACTGCCTTTGTCGATACCCTGCAACCGGCCCCAACTCTGCTGATTGTGGGGGCCGGCCATGTGGGGATTCAACTGGCGAAGGTGGCGCATCTGATTGGCTTTCAGGTGGTGGTGCAGGACGATCGCCCCGCCTGGGCCAATGCCGCCTACTACCCCCAGGCCAGCCTGATTTTGGCAGAGCCGATCGATACCGCCGTTACTACTCTGGCCGACCACCCCAACCTCTACGCCGCCCTGGTGACGCGGGGTTATACCTATGACCTGGAAGCCCTTCAGCAGTTGCTCCAACGTTCTCTTCCTTGCCCCTACATCGGCATGATCGGTAGTGAGAAGCGGGTGCGACAGGTCTACCAGGCCATTGAACAAACCGGCATACCCAGAGCCAAGCTAGCTTCCATCTATGGCCCCATTGGGCTCGATATTGGTGCCCTCACCCCCGAAGAAATCGCCGTCAGCATCGCCGCCGAGCTGATTATGGTGCAGCGGGGCGGTACGGGGCGATCGCTCTCCGAACGACTGCGCCAAAGCTGGGGTTGATAGCCGACTATGTTAACGAAGCGGATCAAAAGCTGACCTCGAGTTGTCCCCCTACGCGGTTCTATTCACCACCCTGGGCTGTTTTGGCCTTGAGGTGCGTATTTGCATAACTTCGGCACCCAGTTGCATCAACTTCGGCACC
>DVEE01000085.1 GCA_015295885.1 Leptolyngbyaceae cyanobacterium M65_K2018_010 | reverse complement strand
TACCGAAGCGCCTGCAATCCCCCCAGGGCATGGCAAATCTGCTTCGGTTTCGCGGCTTCAGCAGTGATAGCGGGGTTGACTGCCCCAACAGCGGTTCATGGGCAGGGGTTCGAAGCCATACCGCCGCTGCCCGCTGGCGTTATACCCGTGCCCAGTGGGGCGATGCCCCAAACTCCAGCCAGTGGCCAGCAGTATTTGGTCTTTGTGAATGGCAATAGCGAGGCCCTACTGGCTCAGGTTCGGGCCGTTGAGCCCACGGCCTTTCGCACCACCTATCAGGGGCAGCCGGTGATTCAGGCTGGAGCCTTTAACTTTCCGGCGAATGCTCAGCAACGGGCGGCGGACCTGGCATCCAGAGCGATGATGACCCAGGTGGCCCAAGTCCCGGCCCGTTCCCCCGCCTATGCCCAAACACCAGCCTTACCTACCAATGTCTATGCAGCTAGTGGCGAACTGCCGCCGCTGCCCACCGGGGTGACTGTGCTGCCGCCCCCGACAACTGGGGTGCCAGTTATGCCTCCGGAGCAGGGTAATTCCGTAGTGGTGGTCCCTGGAAATAGCGTGGAGTTTGGCCAGCAACCCTCCTATGGGGTGCCGACTGCAGCCTCTGCCAGCACAGTCACTGCGCCTCCTCCCAGCCATATGGCTGTGGCAGCTCCCACGGCTGCGGCCGCGGTGCCCACCAGTTCGCCCTACTATGTGGTAATTCCCACCGCGGCCAACGAGTTGCAGGCGGTCAGCAGCCGGGTCATTCAACTGGGAACGCCGCCGGACCGCGTTCAGGCCCTGACCGAACCCCGCGGTCCCCATGTCTCCATCGGTCCCTTTGCTGATTTGGGCTTGGCTGAACAGTGGAACCGTTTCTATCGGGAAGCCGGTCTCAAGAACAGCCGGGTGTTCTTCCAGCGCTAGGCAGCCAGGCTGGTTTTCCCATGGCAGCAATCCAAGCCGATCCCCAGGGAATGAAGGCGGATGTGCTGGTCACCGCTGAGCAAATGAGGGCCATTGAAGCCGGCCTGTTTGAGGCCGGTATGCCGATTCCAGCCCTAATGGAGAAAGTAGCCGGGCTGATTACCCTCTGGCTGATCGACCATTTCCCCGTGCAGGCTTACCCCAGGGTCGGTGTCTTGGTGGGACCTGGCCATAATGGGGGCGATGCCCTGGTGGTGGCCCGGGAGCTGGGGTTTCGTGGCTATCAGGTACAAGTTTGTTGCCCCTGCCAGCGTCAAAAGCCCCTGACCCAGGATCATCTGCGGTTTGTCACCAGCTTGGGCTGGCCGGTGGTCCCTGACCTAGGCGCCATGCAACCGGTGGATGTCTGGGTAGATGGATTATTTGGCTTTGGCCTGGAACGACGGATTGAGGCAGAAGTCGCGGCTCTGATTGCCGCGGTGAATGCCCAGTCCCAGCCCGTGGTGAGCATTGATCTACCTTCGGGGATTCACACCGATACCGGTGCAGTCCTGGGCGTGGCCGTCCAGGCGACTCATACCCTGTGTCTAGGGCTTTGGAAGCGGGCCTTTGGCGTGGATGCAGCCCTGGCCTACCTGGGCCAGAGTCATTTAATTGACTTTCATATTCCTGCCGCGGCCATTGCCACGGGCCTGGGCGGCCTCCCCCCGGTGCGGCGGCTAACCCAGTCAACGGCCCTGGAGCGGCTGCCTTTGCCCCGTTCACCGGCTACCCACAAGTATCGAGTCGGTCAGCTGGTGATTCTGGCCGGTTCGCGCCAGTACGCAGGGGCGGCCCTATTAGCGGGTCTGGGGGCGCGGGCCAGTGGGGTAGGGATGCTAACCCTGGTGGTGCCGGAGTCTCTCAGACTCACCGTGGTCGGGCAAATCCCCGAGGCCCTGGTGGTCGGCTGTCCTGAAACCGCCACCGGATCGATGGCCCATTTGCCAGCCGATCTGGATTTGAGTCGCTACCATGCGATCGCCTGCGGGCCGGGCCTGACCCGCTCGGCTTTACCCATTGTGGAAGCGGCCCTGGCTAGCCCATCTCCTCTGCTAGTCGATGCCGACGGCCTCAACCTACTGGCTGAGCTGAACCCTAGGGAGCAGTTGCCCAACCGTCCTGCACCGACCTTACTCACGCCCCATCCGGGGGAGTTCAAGCGCCTATTCCCAGCCTTGAACCTCACCCCTGGGGAGGCTGGGGAAGCGGCCCAAAGGGCGGCCCAACACAGCCAGAGTGTGATCGTGCTGAAGGGGGCCTGTACGGCGATCGCCCACCCGGATGGTCGGCTTTGGATGAATATAGCCAGTACCTCGGCCCTGGCCCGCGGTGGCAGCGGTGATGTTCTCACCGGGTTGATGGGGGGGCTGCTGGCCCAAGCGGTGGCGGCGGCAGAGGCCCATTCCCAAGCTGTCACCCCAGATCTGGCCCTAGATGCTGCCCTGGCGGCCACCTGGTGGCACACCCAGGCGGCCAAACAAGCCGCTACTGACCACACCGAACTCGGTGTCGATGGCCCTCGCCTGGCCAGTTACCTAACCCCAACCCTGGCCAAGGTCTGGGCTGGCCGGCAGAATTGAGTCAGCGGAGGCTTTTGTCCTTTGATCTTGGCCTGGTGATCCTGGCCGGCTCTGGTTCCTATGGCGCTTCCCCCGTTTCCCCCAGGTTTCCGTCTAGGCATTTCCCTGTTAGCCTACCTGATCATCCTCATGGGGCTGTTGGCTGGCCTAGATCTGTTAGTTGGCCATCGGTTGTCTCACCGGTTGAGTATTCAACCGCGATCGCTGGCCGGCATCCCTGGTATTTTCGTCGCTCCCCTCCTCCACCAAGACCTCAAGCACCTGGCGGCCAACTCAGCCCCGTTGGTGATTTTGGGCAGTTTGATTTTGCTGCAGGGGTTCGAGGTACTGGGGCTAGTGACGGGGTTTTGTTGGCTACTCAGTGGCCTCGGCGTTTGGCTCCTGGGCCGCCCCGGCACCCGGCATTTGGGGGCGAGTGGGGTGGTCTTTGGCTGGCTGGGTTTTCTCTTGCTACGGGGCTACTTTGAACGCAGCTTAGTCACCATAGCCCTGGCGATTTTGGCCGGGATACTCTACGGCGGCACCCTCTGGGGTTTACTGCCGCTACACCGGGGCAAATCCTGGGTAGGCCACAGTCTGGGGTTTTGCGCCGGGGCGATCGCAGCCCGCTACCTGGACAGCCTCCAATCCTGGTGGATGCATAATTCGGGGTGGTGAGAACTCTGCTCCAGAGAGTTTAGGGGGGCTCTACCAACCAAAGGCTGAGAGGGCGATGGGGTCAGTGGGCTGGCTGGCGGCAGCGGCGAGGGGGGAGGACCGGTCAACCATCCGGGTTTCAGCACAGAAGGAGGCCGTACTAAAGCCGCCAAACCGCTTCACTACACTGGTACGCAGGCGCAGGTTGGGGTTGGCAAACCAAAACCGCTCAATGGAACTCATGGTTTCGTACTCGGTGGTGAGCAGCAACCCTTCGTCATCATCAATTTCGTAGCGGCCAATCACCGGCACAATTTCAGCGTAGCCACGCTCCCGCAGCAGTTGGCCCGTTTTAGGGTTCTCCCCATCCGGCACCAAGGCAAAAACCGTTTCCCCTTCGTGGTTTTCGTCCTCCTTATCCCAGGCCATCTCCCCCTTCCAGGTGACGAGGGCCCCCCCCACCGCCAGGGCGGGATCGACGCTGTGTAGCTGGCAAATTTCCACCACGCTAGGATGCTCGGCCTCCAGGGCTTCGACCACAATCACCGACCCCCCCAGCTCGGCCCGTCGAAAGGGCAAATGGTGGGTGGTACGTTGGGAATTCCACTGGCCCGCGCTGAGGCGGAAGAAGTCCATGACATCCATAGGGTTGCAGATCGTTTTACTCAGTACAGGGGAGAGACTTAAAGGCGGACAGGTCAAAAACCAATGCCTTGATCATAGGGTATAGCCTGCTGCCACGCCATCGGAGGAGCAAGGTCCTAGCTACAGGGGCGTTTCTTTAACCCAGCGATCGCACCCATTCCACCAGGGTCCGCACTCCAAAGCCGGTACCGCCGGGGTTGTTGTAGCCGCTTTCCTGCTCGGTCCAAACCGGGCCGGCCACATCCAGATGCACCCAGGGGGTGTGTTCCACAAACTGCTTGAGGAATAGCGCAGCGGTAATCGACCCACCGGGCCGAGGACCGGTGTTTTTCATGTCCGCCACAATGGATTTCATCCCCTCAAAGTAGCTTTCTTCCATGGGCAGGCGCCAGAACTTTTCCCCGGCGGTTTCAGCGGCGGCGGTCAGGGCCGTAGCCAGATCTTCATGGTCGGTGAATAAGCCAGCAATGTCATCGCCCAGGGCGACGATACAGGCACCGGTGAGGGTGGCCAGATCGATAATGGCATCGACCCCGAGCTTTTCGGCAAACACCAGGGCATCGGCCAGGGTGAGCCGACCTTCAGCATCGGTGTTGTTGACTTCAATGGTTTTGCCGTTGGAGGCAGTGAGAATATCACCGGGGCGCAGGGCCTTGCCGCTGATCATGTTCTCTACCGCGGCGCTGATGAAGTGGACTTCCACGGCAGGTTTTAGCTGGCCAATGGCCTTGGCCGCACCCAGAACAGCGGCGGCTCCGCCCATATCCACCTTCATCATTTCAATGCCGCTGCCGGCTACCTTAATATTCAGGCCACCGGAATCAAAGGTCAGCCCCTTACCCACCAGGGCCAGCTTGCGGGTTGGGTTTCCGGCTGGTCGATAGGTGAGGTGAATAAACTTGGGCGGTAGGTCTGAGGCCTGGGCCACTCCCAGGTAAGCCCCCATGCCCAGCGCTTGACACTGCTCGCGCTCTAGAATTTCGCAGGTTAAGCCGTGGTCGGCGGCAATGTCGAGGGCGGTTTGGGCCAGGACTTCGGGGGTGACAATATTGGCCGGAGCCGACACCAGTTCGCGGGCTAAAATCACGCCGTCGCAGATGGCCTGGGCGGTTTGTAGGCTGGCCTCCTGACCGGCCAGATTAAGCAGATGGATCTGATCTAGGTTAACTTTGCCGTTGGTTTTTTCCTCCGACTTGAAGCGAGTATCCTGATGAAGAGCCAGGATAGCCCCTTCCGCTAGGGCTTGGGCGGTCAGAGCCGGATTGTCCTGAAAGACGGGCATGCCCAGGCCCAGACTGGTACACTTCTCTTTCTTGGCTAACCGAGCCGCCGCCGCCGCTCCCCGACGCAGTCCATCCAGGGTAAGGGCCTGACTGCCCCCCAACCCGACCAAGCCCAGTTTCCGCACAGCCGTTCCGGGAGCCAACCGAATCATCGCTGTGCTGTCGGCTTTGCCGGTAAATTCAGTTTCGTCAATCAACTCTTGCAACAGCCCGGACACCTGGGTGTTTAGATCGGCCAATTCCCCCGTGAGGGGTAGGGAATCTTCAGTGAGGCCAATCACTAGACAATCTCCGGTCCAGGTCAGGCAATTTTTTTCAGACGCGAGGAACTCCATTAATAGCTACTCAACCCATATCTAAGGAGGAACAGTGGGGAAAACCCTTGTTCACTATAAACTGTCTGGCCGCTGCCCAGGGTAATCAAAGGGGTGGGCCACGATTAAGTGGCACTACGGTCTGTTTCAACCCGGGATTTATTTGCTAAAACCCTAGGGAGAGTTCACGGGCTTGACCATGCTCAAACAGCTAAAAAACAGCCTTCCCATCCTGGCGATCGCAGGTGTTAGCGCCCTTTCCCTGGGCATGGTAGTTGCTCTGATGGGTTCCTTGGCTAACCTGGAGCCCAGCCAGGAGATCGCCGAGGAGTCCATTTTTCCCTCCCTTCCCCAGCGCGATCGGGCTCACGGCAACGATCCCGTCCTAGATCTGGCCCTACAGCCGGCGGCCCAGCGGGCTACCGCCCTGGCCCAGCATACTGAAGCTGGCCCCTCCTACAGCCAACACCGGGCTCGCTACTTGAAGGCTCTGGATTTGATCGCCGCTGATCGGGGCGGTAGCGCTATTCCACTGCTGGAGGGCCTAGAGGCCGACTATCCCCAGATCGCCCCCTACATTTTATTGGCCCTGGCCCAAGCCCAGCGGGCGGCCAGCCAGCCCCAGGCCGCCCAACAGACCCAGCAGCGTCTACTAAGTGAGTACGGGGAGGACCCGGCGATCGCTCCCCTCCTTTACGAACTGGGACAGTCGAATCCGGCCCAGTGGGATCTGCTCCTACAGCGCTTTCCCGATCATCCCAAGGCGGTTGAAGTCGCTCACCAGCGGCTGACTCAAGATCCCCATCGAGCCGATGCCCTGCCGCTGCTGATGACCATAGCCAGGGCTGGATTGCACCACCCCAGCGCTGGGGCAGCACTGTTGCGGCTCAAAAATGAGTTTGGCAACCAACTGCAACCCCAGGATTGGCAAACCATTGGTTTCGGCTTTTGGCGACGGGATGTCTATGCCGCCGCTGGCCCCGCCTACGCCCAAGCCCCGGTCTCGCCCCGCAACCTGTACCGCGCCGCCCGCGGACTGCAGATTGGTAAACAACGGGACCGGGCGATCGCGCTCTATAACCAACTGGATCAGCAATTTCCCGAGGCCCCTGAAACCGCCACGGGTTTGTTGCGCCTCACCCTCAGCTTGCCCGATCAGCAGTCCCTGGGGGTGCTCGACCAGGTGATCAATCGCTTCCCCGACCGAGCCGGAGAAGCTCTGTTGATGAAAGCCAAAATCCTGGACAAGCTGAACAGTACTGAATCCGCCCAGGCCCTGCGGGAAACGATCCTGAAAGACTACGGCAGTTCCGATGCGGCGGCGGAGATTCGCTTAACCAATGCCCGCAATGCCGCAGAACAGGGGGATTTGGCCATGGCGGTGAGTTGGGGCCGCGATGTGCTAAAACATAGCCCCGACAGCGATCTGGCGGCCGAAGCAGGCTTTTGGGCTGGTCAATGGGCCCGGCAGACAGGCCAGGCCGATGTAGCTCAGACGGTGTTTGAACAGGTGATTGCCATTCACCCCGAGTCCTACTATGCCTGGCGGGCCGCCGTGGCCCTGGGCTGGGAGGTC
>DVEE01000475.1 GCA_015295885.1 Leptolyngbyaceae cyanobacterium M65_K2018_010 | reverse complement strand
GTACGCGCGACCCGATGGCGGTTGCCTGGCCCGCTCGGATCAAAGCGGTGGGTGAATTGCGATCGCAGTTTACCCACTGCATCGACCTAGGTCCAACCATCCTGGAAGCGGTGGGTATTCCGGAACCCAAGGTAGTAGACGGCATCGAGCAGGAACCCATGGACGGCACTAGCTTCCTCTATACCTTTGCGGACGCCCATGCCCCCGAACGCCACACCATTCAGTACTTTGAGGCCATGGGGGCCCGCGCCATCTACAAAGACGGCTGGTGGGCCGCGTCTAAACCAGACCGCATCCCCTGGGACTTTTCCCCCGAGACGATCAAACGGTTTGGGCCAGGATCTGGCTGGGACCCGGACCGGGATGCCCCTTGGGAACTGTATTATCTACCTGACGACTTCTCCCAGGCCAAGAATATCGCTGCCCAGCACCCCGACAAGGTGCAGGAACTCCAGGACCTCTGGTGGCAAGAGGCTGAACGGAATCGGGTGTTACCACTCATGGGTGGTCTATCGGTGATGTACGGGCTGCTGCCGCCGCTACCCACGAATACCCGCTTTACCTTTGCCAACGATGTCCAGAATATCCAGCGCGGCATGACCCCACGCATCTATGGGCGATCCTATGCGATCGAGGCAGAACTCACCATTCCCGAAGGCGGGGCCGAAGGAGTGATTGTGGCCAATGCCGATTTCATCGGCGGCTACGGCCTATGGGTCGATAGCGATCGCCGCCTGCACCACACCTACTCCTTCCTGGGGGTAGAAACCTACAAGCAAACCGCCACGGAACCGCTCCCCACCGGCGATGTGACCGTGAAAATGCTCTTTGAGGCCGACGCACCCAAGCCCGGTACTGGGGGGAACGTTACCCTCTACGCCAACGATCACAAGATTGGCGAGGGCAGGATTCCCCATACCGTACCCGTAGGGTTCACCTCCTATTCGGGTATGGACATTGGCCGCGATAATGGGCTGGTGGTCGATTTAGCCTACGAAGACAAAGCCCCCTATACCTTTACCGGCAAACTCAAAAAAGTTGTCTTTGACCTCAAGCCCATGGCCCATGAAGATGAAATGGCTCTCCATGAGCATATCGCCCAAACGGGCATCGGCCACGGGGCGGCGGGTTAACGCCCATGCACAACCTCCACGAAAGTTTAGGCCTGAAGAATAAGCTGCTGGTGATCCTTGGCACCTTGGTGGGAGGGGGCATTACCTGGGTTGTCATTACTCAACTGTCAATCGTTCAGGCCACCATTGTGAGCTCTATCCTGCTGGCGGGTTTGGTGGTGTCCTGCGCCCATCTCTCCAATCAGGTGTTTTGGTGGATGGCACTGGGTGCGATCGCCAGTACCATCATTGGCCTTGGTGGCGTCATGGCAGAGCATCTGGCGAATCACCAGGAGCCCTTCGAACAAGACCTGCGGTGGCTCTTCGCCGTCTGCCAAAGCCTGGCCGGATTCATCGCTGGGAGCATTCTTGGTAGACGCATGCCCACAGCCAACCTGCCAACCCTTAAGGATTTTCTCGAAGATCTGGGCGGTTTAACCGTGGGCCTCTATGCCTTGGTAATCACCAGTCGATTTATTGGGGCGGGGTTAATACCGGCCCAACACCTGAAAGATCGTCTAGATGCAGCCACCACAGTGCTCATTACCTTATTGGTAATTCCCGGTGCCTTGGGATACCTGCTCACTCGCCGCCAAAGGGGATAAACCAGAGCCCACGGCCTTGTCCGCGACAGTCGCCCAGGGCCAATCCCTCGACCCCAACGCCAACCCACAACGTTAACGAGGTTGTGCAATTCATTCAA
Source organism: Leptolyngbyaceae cyanobacterium M65_K2018_010 (assembly GCA_015295885.1). GTDB lineage: Bacteria > Cyanobacteriota > Cyanobacteriia > Phormidesmidales > Phormidesmidaceae > Nodosilinea. Next base: position 5,175 of record DVEE01000475.1, on the reverse strand, counting down.
GCAGGGTTCTGCCTGCTCCCTCCAGCCAGCCGTTTAGCCTGCCTCTAGGAGTTTACCAGCCCCATCTGCCTTTGCTGGAGGGCACCTACAACATTTCACCGGTGCAGCAGGTGAAATAACTGAGTGAGAAGACGAAAGTGCCCCCTATGGCTTAAGCAGTTCGCTGCACCACCGCTTGAGCCCAGCCCTGAACCGTTACCCTACACCTTACCGGAGAAAAAAATGAACGCTCAAACCATCGGCCAAACCGAGGCCTACGCAATTGGCATCGAGGCTTACCACTACCTCTATTCCCTGATTACCATGGATGTCACCCGGCGCATTACCACTAACTGTGCCCCCGGTGCGAAACCCGGCATGGGTCCCATGAATGCCTTTCACCACCTGCGGGCCTTCCCCCCCGCTGACTTTCGCGAAGTGGTGCGGCCCAACTTTGATACCCTCTACTCTAGCGCCTGGCTCGATCTCACCCAAGAGCCCATGATTGTGTCTGCCCCAGATACCAACGGGCGCTACTATCTGTTGCCGATGCTGGATATGTGGTCTGACGTGTTTGCGGTGCCCGGCAAACGCACCAGCGGCACAGCGGCGGCCAACTTTGGGGTGGTGCCGCAGGGATGGAACGGCACTTTGCCCGAAGGTGTACAGCCCATTGAGGCCCCAACCCCCTATGTGTGGATTATCGGGCGCACCCAAACCAATGGCCCTGCGGACTACGCCGCCGTTGGCCAGGTGCAAGATGGCTATAGGATCACGCCCCTATCTCAGTGGGGGCAGCCGGTACAGCCGGTGCAGGCGGCGATTGACCCCACGGTGGATATGACAACGCCACCGCTGACCCAGGTGAACACCATGACCGCCGCCCAGTACTTTAGCTATGGGGCAGAATTATTGAAACTTCATCCTCCCCACATTACCGACTGGTCTACGATCGCCCGCCTGGGCCGCCTTGGCTTTGTCCCTGGCCAGAGTTTTGACTTTGACAGCGCTGCTCCTGCGGTGAAAGCCGGGCTAGAGCAGGCCGTGGTCGATGGCCTCAAGCTGATGTATGCCAAGCTGCCCACCCTAGCCCGCGTGGTCAACGGCTGGCAGATGAATACCGACACCATGGGCGTCTACGGAAACTACTACCTGAAGCGGGCGATTGTCGCCATGGTTGGCCTCGGGGCCAATCAACCGGAGGATGCCATTTACCCGCTAAACGTAGCCGATGCCGACGGCCAACCCATGGATGGGGCCAAAACCTATGTGATTCACTTCGATAAGGCCACGATTCCGCCCGTGGAGGCGTTTTGGTCAATTACGATGTATGACGCCGATGGTTTCCAGGTGGCTAATCCGTTAAATCGCTTCGCCATTGGCGATCGCGATGCCCTCACCTACAACGCCGATGGCTCCTTAGATATCTACATCCAGCACCCATCGCCCGGGGCCGATAAAGAATCGAACTGGCTGCCCGCTCCCGCCCAGGGGCTGCTGGGGTTGACCATGCGCCTATACGCCCCTAAAGCCGAGGCCCTGGATGGCCGTTGGGCGCCCCCGCCGATTCAGCGAGTCTAGGCGCCCCCATAACTAACAGCTAGCTGCGGTCAATGGCGTTGGGAAAGATTCACCCAATATTCACCTAGTTCTGGGTAGGCCCTAGGGGCCAGGTTCCCTTTCTGTCAAAGCCTGCGATCGCACTACTAGCTCTGGCTATGGCATACCCCACAGCCCGCTCCCATCAGCCATTCATATCGAATATGGCGGCTCACTCCCTAGGTTCACAATCGCAGCGGCGCTTAGCTTGAACGCCGGGAATACCGACGAAATAAGGACGTCATCTCCTTGAAAAACCGCTTCCTGATAATGACCGTCCACCATAACCAGCACCGTTACTTCCCCCCAGTCGGATCCACAATCCAGGACTCAGGGATACCCCGCTGCTCATACTGCTGACGCTCGTCCAGGTAATCTCGTCGATAGTTCGCCTCATTCTGATTTCGGTAAGGACTGACCATGTCTACGACCATCCAAGGGGGTTCCATCGACAACTTAATCGCCATTTGCCGCAGGGCAGCCATCTGTTCAAGATGCCCCTCCGCTCAGTAGAGCTAGTGCATCCCTAGCCTCGAAGGCTGAGGAGAGTCTGAGGCCAATACTCTATTCTCTCTATTCTTCCGTCCTATTGATCCCCCCACTTGATCCCCCCAAGTTAGAGCCTTCACCCATGCCGCCCTCAGACCCCGATCCCAATCCGCCCTACAATTTGGCCAACGAACTGGCCAAGGAACGCACCCGCGCCGCTGCCGATCGCACCCTCATGGCCTGGATTCGCACCTCCCTATCTCTGATTGGTTTTGGCTTTGGCATCCCGACCATTGTCAAAACCATCGAGGGAATTCGCCCAGGGCTGAGAATTAATCCCCATCATTTCTCTAGCCTGGTGGGGCTGGCCTTCATTGCCATTGGCATTTTTGCCATGGCCGCCGCCCTAAGGGATCACCGGCAAATTGTCAGACGCATTCAGGCCAATCGCTACACCTACATCAACTCCGCCACCGCTGAACGGGTGGGGTTGGCCCTCCTCCTGGTGGGGTTAATGAGTTTTCTGGGTGTTTTAATTCGCTCCCTGGGCACTTGAGAAGCCACGGCGAGGCACGACATTCTACGACATTCTTCAGAAGATGCAGCAGGTTTGTATCCACTGGCCCGCAGCAGCCGGTTGCTCGCAGGCTGGGTTAGAGGGGTAGGCCACCGGCCAGAAGGCTCAGAGCAGTCCGCTAAAATTGGGGGAACCCCTATTCCAGACCCAGCAATGGCATCCCCCTTTCCAGGTATGGATCCTTACTTAGAGCAGGCCATCTTTTGGCCAGAGTTTCACAGCCGTTTGATTGTCGCGATCGCCGATGCCCTGGCCCCTCGCCTACTGCCAAAATACTATGTGGCGGTAGAAATTCGTACCTACATAGATAACGCCAACGAGGAATTACTGGTGGGGGTTCCAGATGCAGTTGTATTGTCTACTGCCGGGCCGGTTGCCTCGGTTAACCCTGAGCCCGCTGGCCCTAGGATGGCCACTACAGTGCGGCCCCAGGCGGTGATTTTACCCATGCCCCGAGAAGTCAAAGAGCGCTACTTGGAAATTCGGGAAACCGGTAGTGATGCGGTGATTACAGTGGTTGAGGTCTTATCACCCATGAATAAGCGCCCGGGGGAAGGACGCCGGATTTATAACGCAAAGCGACAAGCGATCCTGGGGAGTGCTTCCCACCTGGTTGAAATTGATTTGCTGCGGGCCTACGACCCAATGGCGATGCACCCCGTAGATCGGGAGTCAACATCAATAGGCCGGTATCGGATTTTGGTGAGTCGGTCAGAGTGTCGCCCTCGGGCAGACTTATACGAATTCACGCTACAAGACCCGATTCCTGAATTTCCGCTACCGCTCAAGGCCACCGCCGAGCAGGTCATGGTTGATTTGCAACCGCTGGTTAACGGAATTTATGACCGCAGTGGCTATGACCTGCGGGTAGATTATCAAGCTCCTGTGCCCCCACCCGCCCTATTGGCAGAGGATCAAGCTTGGGTGAGTGAGGTCCTACACAGCCGCTAAGTCATAGGGCTACCCTACCCTTCCCAACTGGCCAGGGTGGTGGCTCCAACAATCAATAGCCCTCCCAGCAGCGTTCGAGAGGTAGGCATTTCGCCCAACACTAGGGCCGCCAGGGCAATGCCATAAACCGGCTCCAGGCCACTAATCACACTGGCGACCTGGGTACGCAGCACCGCCAAACTCTCTATAAACAGAGTATGGGCCAGGGCCGTACAGCCAACTCCGAGGATGATCAGCCAACCCAGATCCCCTAAACTGGGCGTCACCGTAGCCCAGGGGCTAACCAGCGCCAAGCTTAAAAAGGCAAACAGGTTTTGATAAAAAGCGATGGTGAGGGCTGAATGCCGTTGCCGATATCCCTTGTTGAGCAATTGCAATAAAGCAAAGGAAAGCCCCGACAGTAACCCCCAAAGGGCGCCTAGGGTCATGGCTGAGCCCAGCCGGTAGCTCGGCACCACCAGAGCCACCCCCAAAACTACCGTCAGGGCGATCGCACCATCTTGCCAGCGCCAACCTGAGGCAAACAGCAATGGCTCTAGCAGGGTTACAAACACCGGAAAACTCGAAAAGGTCAGCAACCCAATCGCTACCGTCGAAAGCTGAATGCTACGGAAAAAGCTGACCCAGTGAAAGGCCAGCAGCATCCCCAGCAGGGCCAGTCCCACCAGCTCCTGCCCTAGGCCAGGGCGCAGGCCAACTCGTCGCCAACCCAACCACCCCCCTAGGGCTAAAGCCGCCAGTCCAGTGCGCCCCAGCACAATGACCGTGGCTGGCCAGTCGAGCAGCTTACCAAACAGACCCGCCAACCCAAACAAAAACACGGCTGTGTGTACCTGGAGGAGCGATCGCTGGCGATGATCCATAGGAGGGGTATCAAGGTCTTCTCCCAGGCTATCAACAAAAAAGCCCCCAGGTTTCCCTGAGAGCCTTTCATTTGGTGGCGGGGCATGGATTTGAACCATGGACCTTCGGGTTATGAGCCCGACGAGCTACCAGACTGCTCTACCCCGCGTCGGCCTATCTAGTATAGCGATAAAGGTTCAGGGTTAACAATTTTTTTTTGGCGCTAACGATTCCCATGCTGAGTTCTGGACCTTGGGCCTCGGCCTAGATCCCCAGGAAGTGAACTCCCCGGCCCATCGGTCAATAGGTGGGTGCAATTAAATAGAAGATGCGGTTGGGGGTGGAGGGGGTGGCCCCCCGGCCTGGGGGCTTGGTCATGAGCCAGCTCAAAGACCAGTCAAGCCCACTAAACCTCAAGGGTTAGAGCCTGGATCCAATTTTTCTGACAAGACTTAATTTTCCCTGATTTTTCGCTTTACCTATCCTTAACTCACCGTTTACGCCCCACCTACCCTTGTTGGGGTAGTCTTTTTGGATAGAGGTGTAACCCTAGCAGCACAAAGCTAAAGGGATTTGTATCCCCAGATGTTTTTTCTGACTAAAGCATCCGGCTAAAGTTAGCCCAGATGGCTTAAGTTACATCCAGAAATGGGCTAAAAGCCTGATTTACAAAGGTGTGAGGAGAGAAAAACACATGTCTAAGTTTCTTTGGAAAGCTTTGCTAGCCGCTCCGGCCG
>DVEE01000477.1 GCA_015295885.1 Leptolyngbyaceae cyanobacterium M65_K2018_010 | reverse complement strand
CAGGGCTAAGGAGATTTCGGGGAAAGAAGATACCAGCTTAAATCCAGCGACTGTAGCCGCTGTAGGGTAGGCACTGCCCGCCATGAGGGAAACTATTTTTCCAGAAGTCACCTAAGTAGGTGGGTGCCATTCAGATGCGGATGGGGGTGGAGGGGGTGGCCCCCCGGGCCTGGAGGCTTCGTCGTGAGCGGCTCGCCGTCGCAGCCTCAGCCGAACGGCGCAGTCCCCCAACCCCCTTTATAGATTTATTAGACTTGGCTACTCACTGGCTGGAGCAGTCATGGAAGCTGGTTTGGGACGAACGCAAAGTTTTGTAACACAATAGAAGCATACTGACGCCTTTGCCTAAGCGCCCATGACGGCTACCCAAGATCCCCCGACTCCTCAACTGTCTGCCCAACCTATTGCCTTAGCCCCTGGCGGCCCTGACCCAAACCGCTTTGACTGGGCAGAGGCTTGGTATCCCGTGGCCTACGTGGAGGATTTAGACCGGCAACGCCCCAGTCGGTTTACCTTGCTGGAACGGGACATTGTGATCTGGTGGGATGCCCAGGGCCAGGCCTGGCGAGTGTTTGAGGACAAATGTCCGCACCGCCTAGCGCCGCTGTCGGAAGGGCGGGTCAACGAGGCGGGCTGGTTAGAATGCCCGTACCACGGCTGGGCCTTTTCGGGGAGTGGAGCCTGTGAGCAAATTCCCCAACAGCCCGCCGATACTTCGGCTAACCGTTCGGCTCGGGCCTGCGCCATTGCCCTGCCAACCACGGTCAAGCAGGGGCTGTTGTTTGTCTATGCTGGCCAAGCGGACAACGCCTCCTTGGTTGAGGTGCCGATCATCGGCCCGGTGGAGGAGGATCCGGAGGGTTGGGTGATCCTGAACACCTTTCGAGATTTGCCCTACGATGCTCTCACCCTGCTGGAAAATGTGCTGGATGCCAGCCACATTCCCTACACCCACCACAAAACCGTCGGTCATCGGGACAATGCCGCCCCTATGACGATGGCGGTGCTAGAGTCTGGCAAGCAGGGCTTTCAGGGGGTTTGGCCAGAAGGTCCTCGTAAGGGCAAGCTGGGCACCCAGCGCACCACCTTCATTGCCCCAGGGCTGATGTACCACGACCTCACCTCCCAGCAGTTTGGCCGTACCCTCACCGTGGTCTACGCTACCCCCATCCGCAAAGGAGAATGCCGTCTATTTGCTCGGTTCCCCTTTAAGTTTTCTTCGCCCCTGCCGAGTTGGTTTATCAAACTAACCCCCCGCTGGCTGAGCCACATCGGTAATAACGGGGTGTTGGAAGATGACCAGATTTTCCTGCACCTGCAAGAGCGAGAGTTGGCGAAAGCTGGGGCTAAGCCCTATCCTCAAGCCTGCTACCTTCCCACCCAAGCCGATCGCTACGTGGTGGCTTTCCGCAAATGGGTTAGCGACTTTAAGGCCGATCCTTTCCCCGCGCAGCCCCTATCGCCGGCCTGGTCCAAGTCAGATTTGCTGGATCGCTACCATTCTCACACCCAGCATTGCCGCAGCTGCCGGCTTGCCCTCAGGCGAATGCAGCAGTTGCGGACTGGCTTACTGATTGTCAGCGCCCTGTCCTGGTCCCTAGTGCCCCTGGCCGTTGTCCTCACCGGTCGTCTCTCCCTCCTCACGGCGGGGGTGCTGACGGGTCTTCCCCTCGTCGCTGGGGCGTTGTGGCTGTGGTTGGGTCGGCTCGAGCGGCAGTTTTACCAGGGGCGAGCCATCGCCCCCCGCAATCTGCCAGAGAAACCGAAACGGACCCAGGGCTAGGGAGAGCATGGCCCTGGGCATAGCCGCTTCAGTGAACCGGGATTAGGCCTTGGGTAAATCCCCATCGGGCATATTCAGATAGAGCAGCACAATGCCGACGCAGCCAATAAAACGAAAGGCGGGCTGCTGGCCATTCCAGTCCGGTGATTGCCACATGGCATACCATTCCCCGCCCAAGACCATAAAGCCGATAAACCAAAACACGAAGGCCAGGGTTAAACCGTAGATGGCGATTGTCTTGGTCTGGTTAAACGTGACCCCGGTGCCCGCGATCGCCCCTAAAAGCCGCCCGGCCCCGGTCAAGCAGAGTATCGCGATGGTAACTTCCGTTGCAATAATGATGGCGTAGGCGATCCGCTGCAGCGCCGGGTCGTGAATGGCCCGCCAGGTTAGGGTGCTATCTGGGAAAATCGTATCCATGCTCAGCACATGGTAGACGTACTGAAAGTTGGTGTCGTAATCCGTGACATTATTGATCACAATCATTAGGGCCAAGAGCCCAATGGATGCCACTAAAACAATTTTGGATATCCGCACAGCCATAGACAAGCCGACCTACTGTAGGAATGGGGAGCAACACCGGGGTGGAAAATAGCTTGAAAGCCGTCCAGGGCGGTTTAATTGTATCCTGCCAGGCCCCAGCCAACTCGCCCCTCCACAACCCCTTGGTGATTGCAGCCATGGCCGAAGCAGCGATTTTGCGAGGAGCGGTTGGAGTTCGCATTGATTCGCCCAGCCACATCGCAGCGGTACGGGCCCGGTTGAACCAACCGATCCTGGGTCTGTGGAAGCAGGTCATTCCCCCCTATGCGGTGTATATTACGCCCCAATTTCATCACGCGGAAGCGGTGGCCCAGGCCGGGGCAAATGTGATTGCCGTGGATGCGACCCAGCGCCCCCGCCCCGGGGGAGAAACCTTAGGCCAACTGATTCAGGCCATCCACAGGCGGTTAGAGAAGCCGGTCATGGCCGATGTGGATACCCTAGAGAATGCCCGGTTAGCCGTAGAGGCCGGAGCGGACTGCGTGGGCACAACCCTATTTGGCTACACCGAGACTACCCAAGACCAAGCCCCCCCTGGCCTCACCCTGTTAGCCCAGTTGGTGGAGCAATGTCCAGTTCCAGTGATCTGTGAAGGGGGAGTGGCCGATCCGGCGATCGCACGCCAAGCCCTTGCCCTGGGCGCCCATGCTGTGGTTGTGGGAACAGCGATTACGGGCATCGATAGTTTGGTCATGGACTATGTGCAGGCGTTGAAGGGGGAAGGGTAGCCGGTAGGAACCAGGAGAACTCTGGCCTCAGCCTTGACACAATAGAGGTCGAAGCACAAGGGAGGTCGAAGCAGCAAGCCTTTGCCTCGACCTCCCTAAGGTACTTATTGATCCAAGCTTGGGTCTAGACCCAGGCCCTCTACATCGAGGAGCCTACACCGGCATAGGCGCCATAGAAGAATAGACCCACCACGACAAGAACACCAGTACCGGCCACCGTCGCTACAATCCACAGGGGAATTCGCCCACTCTGAAGCATTGCTTATATCTCCTACTACCAGGTTTGGTGAATGAATGATGCCAACACAGCTGGGCCCAGGTAGGCCCGGATCGAGATCCTTAAACGGAGTTTAGTTAAAGAAGTAACTGGAAAACAGCAAACCCAGCACAAACACTAGCAGTAGTCCCAGGTAAAGGGAGGTCCGGTTGAGTTCGACGGGTTGCTTATTGGGATTTGGAGTGCGTTCCATAGTGGCTGATTACCGTTGAATGAACTGCATGGCCGCGATCGCGCCCAGGAAGAAAACGCTAGGCACAGCCAGGGTATGGACGGCCAACCAGCGAATCGTAAAAATCGGATAGGTTACAGGCTCGTTGGGGGAATTACTTTGCATGACACGTCAAAAATAGTGAATGAAAAAAGGGCTTAAAGACTATTGACCCGAGAACAAATCAATCTGCTGCTTAGCCTCGAAGCGATCGCTGACAATGGGCAATTGCATTTGATTATCCGGATAGTAGTCATTCGGTCGGGGCGTACCAAAGGCATCGTAGGCCAGGCCAGTGCTGACAAACAGCCAACCCGCAATAAACAACATCGGAATCGTAATGCTGTGGATAATCCAGTAGCGAACGCTGGTTATGATATCGCCGAAGGGGCGCTCTCCAGTAGTACCTGCCATGTCAACGTCTCCTCTCTAACACGAAGAATCTAATCTAATCATAGAGAACCGGGTAAACCCTAACAAGGTCTTCTCCCATGGATCTGGCCAAGTTGCTCGCCTCGCTGGGGCCGAAAATTCCCCTCGGTCCCCACCTCCTCAAGCCTGAGCGGGAACCGACCGCCCCGAGTAGAAGCAAGTGTAGGCCACCAGGTGGTGATCCCGGGGTAGCCCCCCACCTAGGCCAGTTCGGGTTGATATTTCAAGATGGCGCCCTGCTGGCCCAATACGAAGCCCTTATCTGGCCCCATGAACCGGATCCGATAAAAATTGGTTGGCACGTCATTGACGGATTCGTCCTTAAACCAGGTTTGGCCGCCATCAAAGCTACAGAGCAGATTACCACCGCCCCCCGTCACCCAAACTTCATCCGCGGTGCGAAAGGCCATATCCAACAGCCCCCAGCTGGTCCCAAACTCTGGGTTCAGGGCCGCATTAAAATCGTCAGCGGCGCGGGAGTTGGAAAAGCGAATCTGCCCACCGCGGGCAATTACCCAGAGTTTACCCGCTTGGTCAAAGCCCATATTTTGCAGGCGACGAGAATTCTGACGGTTGTGGGGAATCCACTCGTCCTGGCCGGGGGCCCAGGTGGAGTAGAAATTTCCTCGAGAAGACACGGCGACGTAGCGGCCATCGGCAGAACGGGTCATATTGCGTACCACGCCCACAGCCCCCTGAACCAGCGCCTTCCAGGTGCGTCCTCCGTCCTCCGTCCGGTAGATGGCACCAATGTCCGTGGCCATTTCAGCCGCATTGGCCCCTAGACCAGTCACTAAAAAAGGGGTACCGGGTAGTTCATTGCTCAGAGGCACCTTTTCCCAGCTTTGGCCGCCATCGGTGGTGTGCAACAAAATAGAGGGAATGCCTGTGACCCAACCTTCGTTACCGGCAAAGTCCACGGAGGTAAAGGTATAGGGTTGATCGTCTAGGGCTAATTCACGAACATTCCAGGTATCGCCGCCATCCTGGGTTTCTAACAGGGTATTGCGACTACCTACAATCCAGCCATGGTTGGCATCCTGGGTAAAGGCAATGTCGGAAAGGGTGGCTTGGGTGGGCACCTGAATGACTTTCCAGGGATGCACCGCTGAGTCTGAAAGGAAGTAGTTGGAACAGCCCGATAGGGCCACCAGGGCCACCAGGGCCACTAAACCTCGTCTTAGCCAATTTAACGCCACACGCATAAGCAGACCAACATTCGCTATTACTAATGAACCAATGTATCTAGGGCTGAACCTAAGTCTTGGCCCGTACCCTCGGCTGGGGGTAAGCCCGCCTTACTTCAACCCGTAGAGGCTGATGAAAAATAAGAACCCCAAGGCCAGGGCTCCAAAAATCAGCACGTTTTTTTGCCCAGGGGTGAGCCGATTCACCCCCAGACCGTAGTTCAGGTTTTCCTTAAACCCAGAGGGCCGACCCACCGGACCAATATTACTGAACTGCTTTTTAGGCGCACTACAAACTGGGCAGCGCCAATTCAGGGGCAAATCCTCGAAGGCAGTTCCGCCGGGTATCTTGGCCCGACTATCCCCCTTCACGGGCTCGTAGGAATAGCCACAGGACCGACATTCGTAGCAATCCATCTCCTCCGGGGCAGGGGGGGCAACGGTGGGGGCTGGTTGAGCATCCAGGCCAGTCGGTTCTGAGAATTCTGCCGAGGTCTCAGGTTCAGCACTCATGGCATTCGCTACCTTGGGGTTAGGGTTTTGTCACTCTAGCCAGGTCTTGGGCCGATTGAATGGCGCCGGGGTAAGACCCATCAAAAAGTTTGTTGTAAACAATTATGACATAGGTGGGTAATCCGGCTGGCGTTCCCCCTCGGTTAACCTCCAGTCCGGCCCCTGAGAGTCTACGGAGCTAATCATTAGTATTAGCGGCCTAAATAGGTTTGGCCTGATTTTCCGGCCAATCTAGCCTAGAATGACAATCAAACGTTGGGGTCTTTGACTGGCGTTTCTCTCCTGTTGCTTTAGTTGTGGCGGTGAGCTGGTGTTTGTTTTATCTGGCTACGAGTATTTCCTGGTTTTCTTGATGATTTCCTGCCTGGTGCCCGTTGCGGCTCTGGGATTGGCTAAGCTGCTGCGCCCGGCCAATCGAGGCCCAGCCCGCCGAACCACCTACGAATCTGGGATGGAACCCATCGGCGGGGCCTGGATTCAGTTCAACATTCGGTACTACATGTTTGCCTTGGTCTTTGTCATTTTTGATGTGGAGACCGTATTTTTGTACCCCTGGGCCGTTGCTTTCAACCAACTAGGGTTGTTAGCCTTTGTAGAGGCTCTGATTTTTATCGGCATCCTTTTGATTGGTCTTGTCTACGCCTGGCGCAAGGGAGCCTTGGAATGGTCATGAATCCTACCTCAGCGGCGGATAGTAAGGGTCTGTTAGCTCCGGGCGAGACCCTGATGAATCCTGCCGCCCCACCGTCGGTGACCCACGATCTGTCGGAAAACGTCATTCTGACTACGGTGGATGATCTCTACAATTGGTGCCGGCTGTCCAGTCTGTTTCCCCTCCTGTACGGCACGGCCTGTTGCTTTATCGAGTTTGCGGCCCTAATTGGCTCTCGCTTTGACTTCGACCGATTCGGGCTGCTGCCCCGGGCCAGTCCTCGCCAGGCAGATCTGCTCATTACCGCTGGCACCATCACCATGAAAATGGCCCCTGCCCTAGTGCGGCTCTACGAGCAAATGCCCGATCCCAAGTACGTCATCGCCATGGGAGCCTGCACCATTACCGGTGGTATGTTTAGCAGCGATTCACCCTCTGCGGTGCGCGGTGTGGATAAACTGATTCCGGTGGATGTTTACATTCCCGGTTGTCCACCCCGGCCAGAGGCAATCATCGATGCCATTATCAAGTTGCGCAAAAAGGTGGCCACCGAGTCCATGCAGGATCGGGCCTACACCATGCAAACCCACCGCTTCTATGAGCGCACCCACCAACTCAGGCCAGTGCCCCCAATTTTGACCGGGCAGTACCTGCAGACTGGAACCCACAGCACGCCACCTAAGG
>DVEE01000499.1 GCA_015295885.1 Leptolyngbyaceae cyanobacterium M65_K2018_010 | reverse complement strand
GTAACGGGGGCTAATAGCTTCAACTCCAGTGGGGGCACCCTAGTCAACGCCATCGACCGGGGTTCTGGACTGGTAGCGGTGTGGAATATTGCTGACTGGTTTGATGTACGGGTAGGTTACCTGGCAGAAAACAATGAGTTTTTGGCTGGGGAGCGCACCGCCAGCAACCCTACCCAAGGGCTATTTGGGGGGACGAGTACGCTGACGGGTCAACTCGGGTTTAACTTCTTCAATAATCTCAACCTGCGCTTTTTGTACACTCGCTCTAACCTGATGCCCAACCCAGCCGGCCAAATTGGTGGCGCCACCGGTGAGCCCATTTACGGTTTGGCCGACGATGGGTTTGGTGGTCCGCTCAGAAACGCCCAGGCCAACACCTACCTGGTGAATTTTGACTGGACTCCCCTGGACTGGTTGGGCTTCTTTGGTCGTTATTCCTACGGCAATACTCCGTTGACATCAGCCATCACCGGAGCTGGGGTCGGTTCTGTAAACGCTCAGTCCTGGCAGGTTGGGGTCGGTTTCCCAGACCTCTTTAAGGAAGGGGCGCTGGCCACGGTCTCTTACCTGGTTCCCTTTGATGTGACCTCTGGCCAAAACCTGCTGGTTTCCGGTGGAGGTAATGGCGGCGTCCAGCAAGAGTTGGAGTTTAGTTACCGCTATCCAATCAATCGGAACCTGGCGTTCATGCCCTCCTTCTACTGGATTATGAACCCCAACAACTTCAGCAATAACCCCGATATTTTCATCTTTAACCTGATGGCACAGTTTTCCTTCTAGGTTGCTGCCATCTTTTATCAGTGTTCCAAGGCAAGGTTCATCCTTGCATCTTGAGTCCGTTCCACACCCGCCGCGGCGGGTGTTTTTTTCGTCTCCATCACCCACCGAAAATTCTGTACCGTTCGCCCTACCTGAGATAGCCCTTTTCAAACCACCTCTAGGGCTGACCGTTAGCCCCCCGGACCACAAAGGCAGGCGGGGTGTAATCCTCCGGCAGGTAGTCAGCGGGTAGGGTGGAGGAGTTGCCATCCCGCAGGGAAGAGTAGGTGGGGGACAAAATTTCAATCCCGGCTTGGTTGCAATGATCTTGAATGTTTTGGTGCAGCTCTGAGTAAATTACCGGCATCTTTTGAGGGTAGGCGGTAAAAGCGTTAAGCTCGTAGCTAACGTTGAAATCGTTCAGGTTGGTTTGCAACACGAAGGGGGCTGGCTCGTGCTGGATGTGGGGAGTTGCCCTAGCGGCGGCGATCAACACATCATGGATTTTACGCCAGGGCACATCGTAACCCAGGGTGACAGTGGTATGGAGTACCAGGTACCCATGGGATTCGCGGCAAATAGCACTGTAGTTGGTAACGTTACTATTCAGCACCGAAGCATTGGGAATGGTAACGGTTTCTTGCTTGGGGGTGAGGATACGGGTGACAAACAGAGTTTTATCTTGAACTTCACCAATGGTGTTATCAATGCGAATGAAATCCCCCAGTTGGAAGGCGCGGGTATAGATCAGAATGATGCCGGAGAGGGCGTTGGCTACCGCTGAAGAAGACCCCAGGGTGAGCAGCGCCCCCAGGAAGATGGACATCCCCTGAAACGCCGGAGACCCAAACCCCGGTAGGTAGGGACCAGCCACCACAAAGGCGATCGCCATAATCAACAGGGAGACAAGGCGAATCGTTGGTTGTACCCACTCCGGATAAAACCAGGGGTAAACGTCATGCCGACCCAGTTCCGTAATCACCTGCTTGGCAAATTCAATCACGTAATAGGTGATCATGACTAAAACAGCCAAGGTGACCAGTTCGGGTAGGTAGGCCACAAATCCCTGAGCCAGGTTGCTGAGGCGATTGGCAATCACTTGCAGTAACCGATTGCCGACGGACTCCGTAGCTGGAAACTGGCTCAGCACAAAGAGGAAATAGAGATACAGGGCCAACAGGATGAGCCCTATCCGTAGCAGCCGAATAACCCCGTTTAAGAAGTAGCTCGTTGCCCCAGAACCCAGTAACTGAGTAGATTGAAACCGAAGGATGAGCGTGTCGGCCTCGCGCCGTTGTCGAATTTGAGTAAGTAATCTGGAGGTAAAAAATAGCAGACCCCGCAAAAACAGAAAGAAGGCTAGGGTGCTGAGGATGGTGGCCACCAGAGCCGTCAACAACCGCCGTAGACTGCGCCGTTCCCGGTAGTCGATCACCTCTGAGCGAATCTGCTCGACCGCACTGGCCGCCAATTTTGAATGGTCAAGACCATAGACCTGGACATCCTCCTCCCGCACGGTGAAAAGCACCGTGTCTTCAGCCAAGACTACGCTTTGGTTCTTGTCCGTAAGAACCTGCAGACTGTCTGGGTCAACCTGGGGATCCTGGGCAATGGCCTGAATCCGCTGGGAAATAACTTCGGCTCGCTCGGCCGCGGTCACCACCCCAGGAATGCCCTGGCGAATCGTAAACAGCACCTTGCCATCTAGCAACACGGGGAATCCGTCGATGGGGTTGGCCACCAGGGACTGATCGCTGGCGGTCAGTTGCATTCCCTCTGGTGCCGTGGGGGTAGTCTCTGCCGCCAGACTCGGGGTAAGAACAATCAGCCCCAAAACCGCAAGGAACAGCATGAACCCCAACCCTAATTTTTGAGCAAAACGGTTCCAAGGACCTAGGCTGCGACCCATAGTGTTGCCAGTAGAGTGTTGCGAGTAATTTGAGTCTAATCATAGGTCACCCGCTATCCACCCTCGACGGATTGCACGACGGGTAACTCTGCGGCAGTCTGGGGTAAGGGACCCTGTGCCTGGGTATCGGCACCGCTGAATATCAGTCCTTCTTCCCCTAAATCTACCTGGATAGTAGCCCCCTCGCTAAAACTGGTTTCTAAGATTTTGGTGGCGATGGGGTTCTCTAACAGCCGCTGGATAGCCCGCTTTAGGGGTCGAGCCCCATAAACCGGGTCGTAGCCACTGCGGGCAATGAAGTCGATGGCCGCATCGGAAATTTTCAACCCAATTTTTTGGTCGGCCAATCGTCGCTGCACCCGACGAATTTGTAGGGCCACAATTTTTCGCAGCTCACTCTTACGGAGGGAATGGAACAAAATCAGGTCATCTACCCGATTCAGAAACTCTGGACGAAACTGCTTTTGCAGAGCTTTGAGCACTAGGGTGCGCATTTCGTCGTAGCGGGCATCATCCCCGGCCAGCTCCAAAATGTGATCGCTACCGATGTTGCTGGTCATAATCACCACGGTATTGCGGAAATCGACTCGATGCCCCTGGGAATCGGTAATCCGACCGTCATCCAACACCTGCAGCAGGATGTTGAAGACATCGGGGTGGGCCTTTTCTACCTCGTCTAGCAGAACTACAGAGTAGGGGTGGCGGCGCACCGCCTCGGACAGTTGGCCGCCATCTTCGTAGCCCACGTAGCCAGGGGGGGCCCCCACCAGCCGAGAAACAGCATTTTTCTCCATGTACTCGGACATGTCGATGCGGATCAGGGCTTCCTCGGTATCAAAGAGGAAGGCCGCCAGGGCGCGGGCTAGCTCGGTCTTGCCGACCCCGGTGGGGCCCATAAATAGAAAGGAACCCAGGGGACGACCGGGATCGTTCATGCCAGCCCGAGCCCGACGAATGGCGGCGGCTACCGCAGAGACCGCTTCATCCTGGCCAATCACTCGACCGTGGAGGTGCCCTTCGAGCTGCAAGAGTTTTTGCCGTTCCGAGGCCATCAGCCGATTCACGGGAATGCCCGTCCACTTGGCAACGATTTCCGCAATGTCGGCTTCGGTCACCTGTTCCCGCAGTAGTGTGGCCCCCTGGGCTTGAATTTCTAGCAGGTGGGCTTCCTGGGCTTCACGCTCCTGTTGAACCGCTTCTAGACGACCGTATTTGAGCTGAGCCGCTTTGTTGAGGTCGTAGGCCCGCTCCGCCTGCTCAATTTGCAGGTGTAGTTGGTCTTCTTCCTTCTTCAGGGCGTTAATAGCTTCCAGGGTTTGCTTTTCGCTCTGCCACTGGCCCCCTAGGGCCTTTTGTTTAGCGGTCAGTTCCTGAATCTCCTGGGCAATTCGGCTGAGCCGATCGCGGGCCGACTGATAGGCCATCCCTACCGCCTCTTCCGTTTCCAGGGAGAGCTTTTCCATCTCCAACTGCATCAGCTTGCGGTCAATGGCCTCCAACTCAGCGGGTTTGGAGGTGATCTCCATTTTCAATTTGGCGGCGGCTTCGTCTACCAGGTCGATGGCTTTGTCTGGTAAGAAGCGATCGGCAATGTAGCGATCGGACAGCACCGCGGCTGCCACCAGAGCACTATCGGCGATTTTAACGCCGTGGTGATTTTCGTAGCGTTCCTTCAGCCCCCGCAGGATGGAGATGGTGTCTTCGGCGCTGGGCTGGCCAATATACACCTGCTGAAACCGCCGCTCTAGGGCGGCATCCTTTTCGATGTGTTTGCGGTATTCATCCAGGGTCGTGGCACCAATGCAACGCAGCTCGCCCCGGGCCAGCATGGGCTTAAGCAGGTTGCCCGCATCCATGGTGCCCTGGGTAGCGCCAGCTCCAACCACGGTATGCAGTTCGTCAATGAAGAGAATAATTTGTCCCTCGGAGTCCGTGACTTCCCGCAGCACCGATCGCAGCCGATCCTCAAACTCACCGCGAAACTTGGCGCCGGCAATTAGCCCGCCCATATCCAGGGAAATTAGGGTACGCCCCTTGAGGGATTCTGGCACCTCGCCATTGATAATGCGCTGGGCCAGGGCTTCGGCGATCGCGGTTTTGCCCACCCCCGGTTCGCCAATCACCACGGGGTTGTTCTTGGTGCGGCGAGACAGGACCTGGATCACCCGGCGGATTTCTTCATCGCGGCCAATCACGGGGTCGAGCTTGCCGTCCCGGGCGGCCTGGGTTAAATCCAGGCCATACTTTTCCAGGGCTTGGTACTGCGATTCAGGGTTGGCATCGGTGACCCGC
Organism: Leptolyngbyaceae cyanobacterium M65_K2018_010; assembly: GCA_015295885.1. Lineage (GTDB taxonomy): Bacteria > Cyanobacteriota > Cyanobacteriia > Phormidesmidales > Phormidesmidaceae > Nodosilinea. The sequence continues at coordinate 2,082 of DVEE01000499.1, read as the reverse complement.
TGGCTGCCCCGCACGGCCTGTACCGCGGCCATGAGTTCTGGGGCCTCCACGTTAAAGCCCCGCAACAGCCGTCGGCCTATCCGCTCGTCCTCCTGAAAGCCCAGCAGCAGGTGCTCAACGGAGATGAACTGATCCTTGAGGGCCTGGCGGGCGGCCTCGGCCTTATCGAGCATGCGATCGAGGCTTTGCCCCAGGTAAAGATTGCTGTCCGTTGCCACCCGTACCCGGGCTTGACGCTGGGCAAAGGTTTCCAGCTCATCTAGGATGAGGTCGGTATCGAGCTTCGCCTTTTCCAGAATCTTGTGGGCTAGCCCATCTTCCTCTTGGTCAAGCATGGCAATGATCACATGCTCAACTTCTAGATATTGGTGTTTAAAGCGCCGCGCCACATCCTGTGCTTCAACAATGGCATCCCAGGCTTTGTCTGTAAACTTATCCGGATCGGTGGGCTGCATAATCTCCGTGGGCGGGCGTGAACCTATTTGGCGTAATGTATCGGTTGGACGTTATCGGTTGGACATTTAGTATATCAGGTGGGCGCTCAGGGCCTTAGAGTGCCCTAGGCAGATCGCCCCTACTAGCAGGATAACGGGTGAGTCGGCAAAACGGGGGGTGTTGTGAACCAGGGGATTTTTCGAGAATCCTACCCTGACGATCGGATGGGGATTCCATCCTGGATTGGTTAAAATGGGACCACTCAGTCCTCAGGTCTGGCTTAACTTAATTCACCCTCATTCCGGGTACAGCCCTGACTGGTTTGACCATTTTGGTCACCTTTTTTAGGTTTTATGACGAACAAGATTTCCCCTACCTCGGACTCGTTGCCCAAACCTGGCATCTACTCGACCCCAGCTCCCAGACCCGAGCAGCCATGACAGACTTTCTCCAGTTTTTGCAGAAATATGGAGCACTGTAATGGTCCAGACGACCTTGGGCGTCAAAGGGCGCATCAACAGGCTAGGGCAGAGGGCATTGACCCTGAGGAAGTGGATTGGCTGCTGCGGTCGGTGAGTGATGTGGATGGGCTTGCACTGAAGCTGGGAACGTTTCAGGGGCGATCGCAGATTCCCCTGAAAATGCCTTTGACTGAGCTGGAACAGCGGTGGCAGCAACGGCTTGATCAGCGGGTGCCGGTGCAGTATTTGGTCGGCGAAACCCCCTGGCGCGATTTCTCGCTGCGGGTGTCTCCGGCGGTGCTGATTCCCCGTCCAGAAACGGAGCTGATCATTGATCTGGCTCGCGAGGGCGTCGTCCAGAGTCCCCAGGCTGCGGCGTTGCATCGGGGGATCTGGGTGGATTTGGGCACCGGCAGCGGGGCGATTGCCCTGGGGCTGGCCCAGGCCTTTCCCCAGGCCCAAATTCTAGCGGTAGACCAAAGTGCCGCCGCCCTAGCGATTGCCCAGGCCAACGCCGAACGCTATGGTTTGGGCGATCGCATCAGCTTCTACCAGGGCTCCTGGTTTGAGCCGTTGACCGCTTACCGGGGCCACCTCAGTGCCGTAGTGGCCAACCCGCCCTATATTCCGACCTCGCTGCTGCCCACCCTACAACCCGAGGTCATCCACCATGAACCCACCGCCGCCCTGGATGGGGGGGAAGACGGCTTAGCGGCGATTCGCACCCTGGCCCGCCAAGCACCGGACTACTTGATACCGGGGGGGCTGTGGCTGGTGGAAATCATGGCGGGTCAGGGCGAGGCGGTCAAGGCCATCCTGGATCAGCAAGGGCCCTATCGGGAAATGCGGATTTGTGAGGATCTGGCGGGGCGCGATCGCTTTGTTATGGCTTTTGGTCGCTAGGGGGCTGATCATGCAAACCGAAATGCGGTAATCGATCCAAGAACCCGGTTACCAGGACTCCACAGGGCAAGAAACGCTATTTCAAGCCATTTTGGCCTGGTGCTTCCCCAAACCTCATATTCTCGACTAGAGACTCAAGCAAAGCCGATCAAGACTCTGGTGTTTCCTAGTATGTATATGAACCGACAGAGGAAGTATGGCTTTAGAACCTTGGTAGAACCTTGTGTCTTCATATCTCAAGATAAAACGCTGATTGCCTGACACATCTTTTTAGGCCGCCTCC
>DVEE01000058.1 GCA_015295885.1 Leptolyngbyaceae cyanobacterium M65_K2018_010 | reverse complement strand
GGGTAATGCCACCAGATAACTCAGGCTCAAGCAGAAAGAGGCTGCCATCGACCACCATTTCACCGTCTAGCTGGCCCCGATAGACCCCACTGGGGCTGCGGAAATCCAGGGCAATCCGGTCTAAGGTCAGCCGCAGTCGATCATCCTGAAGGGCGGGATCGGGCTGATTGGGCAGCAGGGGTTGGGCGGGGGACTGGGGGGCTGCTGGCTCGGCGGCAAAGGCTCCCGGCGCCAGATCCTGAATGGAGGGTAGGAGTTTGAATTTACCCTGGGCCATCACCTTGCCAGCGCTAAAGTCGCCCTGTAGATTTTGGAAATCTAACACCAGACCGTTGCGATATACGGAATCATCCCGTCCCGGCCCGTCTACCACCCGCACCTCTCCGCGCAGGTTGGTCAGGGGGTCAGGGAAACTACGAGAACGCAGGGTGACCCCATCTAACTGGGCTGACCCGCTCACCACTAGGGAGGTCAAAGCTTCTTTGAAGGTTTGATTCGCCGGCCATTGGCCTAGCAACCTGAGGTTGAGTTCGGCTTGGCCCGTTTCCCAGGTGATGGCATCGCTGATCAAATTAATCAGCGCAAAGCCATCGTCCTGGACTCGGAGCCGCAGGCCGATATCATCGGTCTCGGGTTTTTGTTTAACCCCCGGTAGAGGCAGGGGCAGGGACGCCACCAGGGATACGGGTTCCGTTTGATCGGGAATGGCCACATTGCCCAGCAGGTTGAGTCGCGCCTGCCGATAGCTAAAGTCCGCCGCCGCCACTTCGATGGGCTGGCGGTTGATGGTGGCATCATTGACGGCCAACCGCCCCCGCAACTGGGGATTGTCGATGCCGCCGGTGAGGGTAGCCCCCACGTTGATGAACCCATCCAGATTGTCTGGCACTCGCAGGGGTTTACGCACCGCCTCAATGGGCACATCGGCAACTTCTAACCGCAGGGTGCGGTCAAGAGTATCCTCGGGGTTGAGGCTAAATTCGCCGTTAAATTCGGCGATGGCTTGGTTGCGATCGCTACCGGGTAAAGGGGTAAAGGCCGAGGCAAATCTCACCGGCTTAAGCCGAATTACCCCATTGTCGTAGCTGCCCTTGGCAATCAGGTCATCCAGCCGATAGGCTACCCCCGTGGGCTGGTCAGGATCTTTCCATAACCAGTTTTCTCCCTCCAGATCCACATCCACCCGCACCTGCTGGGGTAAAGTTCCTGCCGCTGTTACCGTGCCCGAGAAGCTGCCGTTTAACCCCTCTAGGGGGGGCAGCAAAGCCACTTCGGCCTGGGCCGCTAACTGATCCTGCAGGGCCAAGATTTCGGCCAGGCGGCGCAGTTGATCCAGCAAACTGGCGTTGCGATCGCCCACTTTTACCGGTGTCAACGCCACCAGGTCTGCCTCCGTGATAGCCCGATACCAGCCAGGGGGAAGTAGCAGGTTGAGGCGGAAGTCGGACAGCTCAAAAATCTTAAAGGTCTGTAGCAGATCCTGGATCTGGCCATTATCCACAGACACCTTGCCATTCACCGCCGCCGTATCCAGGGCGTAGGTGCCACTTACCATGTAACGACTCTCGCCCGAGGCCGATTCCACCCTGACTCCGGCCAACCCCACCACTCGGTTGGCATAGCTAAGGCTGCCCTGCAAGCGGCCGTAGCGGGTTTTCAGGGCCAGGGGTTGAACGGGGGCAAGGGGGGACGCACCGGCCACCGGTTCCGGTTCAACCTCCACCGTGCGCAGGCGAATGTAGCCTAGGCCAGGGTTGACCACATTGAAGTTGGCCACCAGGGATGGCTCTCGCCAGTTCCCCTGCACGGTGGCCGACTCGACGGTGCCACTGATGGAGCCGAAGCCCTCCAGGCCAGCCTGGGGCAATTTCAAGCCATCCAGGGGCAGGTTATGGATCTGAGCAAAGAACCTATCCCCCTGGGTATGGCCCTGGGCATAGGCCGTTCCCCCCTGAACCAAAAAGTCAACGTCATGATCGCCCTGCCCCGTGGCCAGGAAAATGCGATCGCTCCCCCCCTGCAAATCTACCGCCAACCCCTGGGCACCCCTGAAGGAGACCGGCCCGACCAGCGGCGAGGCAAAGGCTAGATTGCCCACGGCCAGACCCGTCAGGGCCGCCTCTCCATCGACGGTCAGGGCATTGGGACGACCCGCCACCCGGCCATTAAAGGACCCTACTCCCTGAATCGGCACGAGATCGGGCAGGGGCAAGGCGGCCAAGCTGACCTGGTTAGCGGACAGGTTTAGATCTAGATGGGCAAGGGCGGGGGCAGCCCCAGCGCTCAGCAGAGGGGTCATCACACCATCCGCCCGAATGCCGCCGGTACTGGCCTGCTGAATCAACACCGATTGCCCATTCCAAGCCAGGTCAGCGGTCAGGGGCTGCCGCCAAGCGGTCAGTTGGGGGGCCAGCGGGGCCACGGTGGCGAGTCCATCGGAGAGTACCAGTTGGCCCTGGCCGCGCACTCCGGCTAAGCTCAGGTCGTCGGTGCTACCAGCAAACTGGAAATGACCACTCCCCGTTCCCATCAGGTTGGGGGAAAAGGCTGCCAGGGCTAGCCCATGGCCCTGCGCCGTGGCAGTCCACTGGCCCCGATTCAGTTCGGCCTGGGTATGGACCAGACCACCCCCCACGGTCACCCCGGCCACCGCCTGCCCCCGGATGCCCCTCAAGCCTGAATCGTCCAAAACCCCGGCCAGTTGGGCTTCGCCGTTGACCACCCCGGCCACCCCTACCCCCACCTGATTCAGTTGAATGCCCTGGGCTTGCAGGGTGGCCTGCCACTGGCGATTACCCAGGGCCAGGGTGCCGCTGCCCGCTACGGTGCCGCCCCCCACCTGCACGACCGTATCGGTAAACCTGAGGCTATTGTCAGCAAGAGAAACCACGCCCCTAGCCGGGTAGGTACCTTGAGGGGCCTGCCAGCGGGCCTGGCCCGTTAACTGCCCCACCGGTCCTGCTACCTCTACCGTTGCAAAGACAGGCCCCAGGGTGAGGGTTGCCGGTAATCCGTAAAGTGATCCAAGGGCATCCCCAGGTAGGCGATCGCCGGTGAGGGATAAAGCCAACTGTCCCGGGGTACCAAAGGTCCATTGCCCCTGCCCTGTCAGGGCACCGCCCTGGGGGAAAAGGGCCTCGATCCGATCCAGGCTCAGCTTGTCTAGGGTCAGGGTGGCTTCGCCCCCCAGGCTAGCCAGGGTCAGCTGATCCAGAGTGACCTCATCCTTTGATCTCACCACAGTTTTGATCACCGGCCGACCTAGGGGTCCGGTCATGGTGACCTCGGCCCCAAAGGTGCCCGTGGCCGCCACCGGCAGTTCTACTGCAAAAAGGTCTGATACCTGGGCCACCGTAAAGGGGTTCACCTGCCCCGTCAGGGCGTAGCCCGTCTTCAAGTCGAGGCGCCCCCCAGCCCTAGCGGTGAGATCCCCCAGTTGGGCGGTTACTGCCTCAAACTCAATCTGCTGGCCTTTAAACCGCACATCCCCCTGCAAATCCTGGACCGGTTCCGGCAAGCGGGGCACCAGCACCGTGCCCTGGGTCACCCGAGCCGTGCCATAGAAGCTGGGTAATCCCTGCCCCGCCCACTGCATATCCACCTGCCCGCTGACCAGGCCCGTGGGAAACTGCACCGGTAAGGGATTGGGCAGAAAAGATTCCACCAGAGGCAAAATATCCGTGGCTTGCACAGCCTGGGCTCGGAGGTTGAGCTTGGCCCGACTGGGGGGCCGGGGCTCGGCATCCTTGGCCACCGTCGGCTCACCCCTCTGGGCCGAGGGCTGGCTGCGGGTAGGCCCACTCGGAACCTGCAGGGATCCGGCCAAATGGAGGTCGCCCCCGCGAATGGAGGTGCCCTGCACCTGAAAGTCGATCTGCTGACCTGACCGGGGTTTGGAACCTGCTTCAGAAGCCCTGAGGGAGGAATCCATGGGGAGCCGCTGTATCTCCCCCTGTCCTTGAATGTCCTCTAGCACTACCTGGGGCCGATTTTGGGGATCCGGGGTATGGGGAATCAGGGTAAGGCGGCCCTCCTGCAGGTTGACGCGGCTAACAGAAACCTGAATGGGGGGTTCCCGTTCCTCCTGCCGCTGCAGAATTTCCAAGTCCGTATTCACCCACTGCCCCTGGGCATCTTGCTCTAGCCAAAGCTCCACCTGTTCCAGATCAAGGGCCAGGCGAAGGTCGCGCCGCCGCAGATCAACCCCTTGCACCCGCACCTCTAGGGCCCCTAAGTGCAGGTGATCGGGATCGGTGGGGGTGGCGGCCATGGTGGAGGGCCCCAATCGCAACCCAGACAGGCTGACTCGTTGCACCGGCCCAACGGTCACGGGGCGTTCCAGGGCCTCGCTTAACTGGGCCGCTAGCCAGTCAGAGGCGTTTTCTCGGGCGTAGACCCAGCCCCGCCAGGCGGCCCCTGCCCCCACCAACAGCAGCACAGAACCAGTGGCCAGCACCACCCCCAACCAGCGGTGCGATCGCCCAGTGCTTGCCTTTTTTTGTGGATCCTGAGAAGGTGCCATGCCCGTTTATGCCACCCTAAACACCCAATCAGTGTAATGAACTCCCTCCCCGCTGCCTACTGCCTGGGGAGGTTTCTCGTTCAAAAAAAGCCGAACCTCAGAGATTGATAACACCAAGGGGATAACACCAAGGGGATAACACCAAGGGGACAACACCAAGGGGATAACACTAAGGGGATAACACTAAGGGGATATCACCAAGGGCACCCACGGCTATGGAATGGTTCGCAGAATTGCTTTTGCTGGCCTGCGATCCAGCGGTTCCGTTGCGGACTGGTCCTGACCAACCCGCCCATCCACCGGTCTCTCGTCCCTGTGGGCGCGGGTGCCAGTAGCCACTCCTCAAAAGCCCGGCCACCCCTTAGAGGTTGTGCGAAAAGTCGAGGAGCGTCTCACGCTATACCTTTCGACTAGGCTAATATCCCCCAACCTTGAGGTTTCTACCGCATTTTGAGGACAAAATATACCTGGAATAGCCCTTTCAAACAACCTCTTACCCTGATCGCTTCGTTCCGGCCAGCCCGGTCAACTCTGCGGCCCCCGGCCTAGGAATCTAGACGGTGGAAGGGGAATTTTGTTCGCCCCAAAACCCGCGAGGTTGCTCTCCAAAGAGCGCCGTTTATTCCCCCTGGGTCCATCAGGAGGCGAGTCTAGGGTCATCGTCACAGGGGGAAGGAGAACCCTAGGGTAGCCCTGATCAGCCTTGCCATGGCACTAGTCCCTGGCTCCAAACGGCCCAGGCTGCTCCCATTGGGGCCGAGGGGAGTTACCTCAGGTTAACCGGTCAGCCGGCTCGACCAGTAGAATAAACACCAATGGTTAAGGTGGTTGGTGGATCTGGCTATGGTTGTGTATGTGCTGTTATTCAATGCCCGTACTGAAAATGAGGGCATCCATACCCTCAAGGTGGAAGGCCAGGATGTCGTACTGATGTTCGAAAACGAGGATGATGCCTGTCGCTTTGGTCTCATGTTAGAGGCCCAGGACTTTCCCGCCGCCACCGTGGAGGCCCTCGAGCAGGAGGAAATCGAGGAGTTTTGCCAAGGCGCGGGCTACGAGTGCAAGCTAGTGCCAGAGGGGTTTCTGGCGATTCCGCCAGAGCAAGTCGTGGAGCAACTGGATTGGGATCCCAACGCGCCGTCGCCGGACTCCTCCCCGTGGGAGCAGGCCGAGGATGGGGCTACGAACCTTTCCCAGTCAGATCTAGATCGCCTGCGACAACAATTTGAAAATTTGCTGTAGTTTGGCATCCCTATGGTCCTTTCATCCCATCCCGCTGACCCCGCCCATCGGGGCCACCTGCTGACCGAGCAGACCAATCCTCGCAGTGCCGCGCTGGATCAACTCACTGCCCTGCAACTGGTGGATTTGTTTAACCAGGAGGATCAGCGGGTTCTAACGGCGATCGCCACTGCCCGTGAGGCCCTAGCTGAGGCCATCGACACCATCACACAGGCCCTGGCGGCGGGGGGCAAACTCTATTACATCGGGGCCGGTACCAGTGGCCGCCTGGGTGTGCTAGATGCAGCGGAATGCCCACCCACCTTCTGTACTCCGCCGGAGTTGGTACAGGGCATCATTGCCGGGGGAGCCGCCGCCCTGGTACGGAGTTCCGAAGGGTTAGAGGATATCTTTGAAGATGGCGTGGCGGCCATTGCCCAACGCCATATCCACGAGCTAGACGTGGTGGTGGGGATTACCGCCGGTGGCACCACCCCCTACGTGCACGGCGCCCTGCACGCTGCCCGCCAGCGCGGGGCTAGGACTATTTTTATGGCCTGTGTCCCCACGGAGCAGGTGGCCAGCGACGCAGACCTTGACATTCGCCTGCTGGTGGGGCCCGAGTTGCTGGCTGGTTCCACCCGATTGAAGGCCGGCACCGCCACCAAAATGGCGCTGAATATTCTTTCCACCGGGGTGATGGTGCGCCTGGGTAAGGTGTATGGCAATCGCATGGTGGATGTGGCGGTGACCAATAGCAAGCTGCGCGATCGCGCCCTGCGCATTCTCTGCGATTTAACCGATCTGGACCGTGCCGCTGCCGCTGACCTGTTGGACCGCAGCGGTCAGCAAGTCAAACTGGCCCTCATGATGCACCTGGGCCAGCTCGATGCCGCCACTGCCGAGACTCGCCTGGCCCACCATCAAGGACACCTGCGTCAGGCCTTGGAAAACTCTGACGAACCCTGTCCGTAGGTGGGTGCAATTAATTAGAAGATGCGGGTGGGGGTGGCAGGGGTGAACCCCCCGGCCTGGGGGCTTCGTCGTGAGCCGCTCAGCTGAACGGCGCAGCCCCCAAACCCCCTGCTTACCATTAATTAGACTCATAATTAGACTCACCGACTAAGTCGCCTATAGGGGGACGGCCTGGGGAGGCTCGGGAACTCGCCCAGGGGCCGGCAAAAAATGAGTCTCCGCGAGAATTTGGCCCAGGTTGACCTGTCGTTCCAGCAGACTGGCGTGACCGCTATGGGGTAGAGGATAGAGGCGAGCGTTGGGCAGGTGGGTGGCCAGGTACTGGGCCTCGGCCAGGGAGGGCAAGAGCTGATCAGCAAGGGACGCAATCAGCAAAGTTGGGGCTTTGAGACGGTGCAGCAACGTCGCCTCTAGCCGAAACTGAGCCAATAGAGCCAGCCGCCAGGCCATGGTCAGGGGGGGAACCGATTGAATGGCCCCCAAGAGGCGTTGATAGTGGTCGGGGCGAATCCGGCTGGGATCGGCCAGGAGCGGCCAATATCCAAGGCTGAAAGACTTTACAATAGCGCCCAGGGCGGCAGGGTTGAGTTGGGTTAGCCAGTGCTCCCAGGGAAAGCGATGGAGAGATGAGGCCCCATTAATCAAAATCACATAATCTGCCAGGTCAGGGGCTAGACTCAAAGCTTGAAGCGCTAAGCAAGCCCCAAAGGACTCGCCGCAGAGGTAAATCGGGCGATAGCCCGCTAAGTGGTGAATTAATTGAACCACCTGCTTGGCCAAATCAGGCCAGGAAGACAAATCGGTGCGGGGGATAGCCAAAGCGCGCAGGTCGAAATAGGGCTTGAGGTGGGGAGCCTGGGTGAAAAACAGGTCCCCAGTGCCATCCATACCCGGCAAAAAGATGAACAGCGGCTGATCCGGATCTGGTCTGGCAACGGAGCGCAATTGAAGCGAAGCAGTGGGTGGCACGATCAAAACCGATGAACGAGAGGGTTAAACCGGAACTCCAGGCTGAACAGCAAGGCTGACCAGAGAAAACCAGGGGAAAATGGTCCAGGGCTTAGCCAACGGTCAGGGGGCTGAAATAGGGCCACGGCTGAGTAGGTTAGCAATTTCTTCCTGGCAGCAGTTGGTCAGGTCAGCCACCAGGGTGGCAGCCCCCCGGGCCCGGTAGTGGGACCTCAGCCGCCCATCCACCCTAATCGGGTGCCCCACCCGCAGGCTAACTTCCTGGTAAAACACAGCGGAATGCCAGCCGGGCTGCTGAAACAGGGGCTCGGTGGTATCAAATAGGCTGAACAGGCGCAGGGGCATCAGGGCATTCTGGGTTTCCCGGCCAGAGGCAATGGCGATGGGCACAATCCAGACTTCCTCCACGGGGGCTCGCAGGGCCAAGTGAGCAAAGCCGCGATGGAACTGGCTCAGTTGGTGGGGGACGGTACCCTGCACCATGGGAGTGGCTCCTTCGGGAAAAATGCCGACGGCTTCACCCCGTTTTAGCACCTGCAGAGCCTGGCGGAAAAAACGAGTTTGCCCTTGGTTAGGGGCGTCTAGGGGTAAGCAGCCCAGGGTTGCAATCACCTCCCTTAGGCCTGGCACCTGACCCATGTAGTGGTGGCAAGCGAACCGTACGGGCCGATCGAGGATCTGCATGAGCAACAGCGCATCTAAAACACTGCGGTGGTTGCTCACCAATATCAGCGGTCTGGGGCCCGGCAGCCGTTCCCTCCCGTGGATGGAAACTTGCACTCCCGACAGCTGCAGCAGCCCCTTGGCCAGGGTCAGGGGGTCCACCGTAACCGATGACAAAAACGTGGGCAGGGAGGCAATTGCCATACTATTCACGAAATTCCTGAGATCTTCAGAAATTTTCCTGGTAAAAGACGCCTGAAGGGGCTATGTTTCATAACTTAACAAAACTTCCGGGCAAACCGCAGATAAAGTTACAAGCCTCCTCCAGCTTGGCCTAGAGGCCCTAAGCTAGAGGAGTTAGCCTGTTGACCTGCCATGACTCAACCGATACCCGGATCTGATATTGCCACGGCGGCGGATCTGCTAAAAGCCTACGCTGCAGGCCAGCGTAATTTTGAGTATGTCGTTTTGGCCGAGGCTGACCTGACCGGGGCCGATCTCAAGGGCAGCGACTTTAGTTACGCGGATTTCAGCGGAGCCAACCTCAGCCAGGCCAACCTGCGTGGGGCCGATCTCAGCTACGCTAACCTGGCCCAGGCCAACCTGACCGCTGCCGATCTGCGCGGATCGATGTTGATTGGTACCGACCTGAGAACCACCATCCTGACTGGAACCCAACTGGACATGGCCGACTACGACCCCCAAGCGACCCACTTTCCGGCCGGGTTTGACCCAGTTCAGCAGGGGCTTAAGGCCGATCGCTAGGTTGCTGGAGCCTGGCCCCATCCTGGCCTCTAGGCCCTTCGGTCTTAACCCCTAGGAGTTCGGTATCCCCCTCCCCCTGAGTGCCTATACTTGTGAAACAATTTTTTGTAAATAGACCATAACTAGGCTCCGGCCAGGGGCTAAATTCTGCGAAGGTTGGCCCGGCCTCAGTCTACCTGGATACTGCTTCTGGTGTTGCGCGTAAAAGGCTTGTTACTTTGAAACAAGGACTTTGGATACCCCTCAAGAGATGGTTGGTCCTGTTGGTGGCCAGCTTTATGGTGTTTACCACCGTTCCCATCCCCCCAGCCCAGGCTCAAAGTGCAGCCACGGCGGCCATCGCCAATCAAAGTTTTGTGGCCAGTGCCGTGCGTAAGGTAGGCCCAGCGGTGGTGCGGATTGACACTGAAAAAACCATTACTCGTCAGGCCTCCGATCCCTTTTTAGAGGATCCCTTTCTGCGTGATTTCTTCGGTGGCTTTCCCCGTCAACCCCAGGAAGAGCTCCTGCGCGGCCAGGGATCCGGCTTCATTATCGATCGCAGCGGCAACATTCTGACCAATGCCCATGTGGTTAATGGGGCCGACCGAGTGGTGGTTACCCTCAAGGATGGTCGCAGCTTTGATGCCGTGGTTGAGGGGGTCGATGAGGTGACCGACCTGGCCGTGGTCAAAATTGATGACACTGAAGACGATGTTTTGCCCGTGGCGGTCCTGGGTGACTCTGACCAGGTAGAAGTGGGGGATTGGGCGATCGCCGTCGGTAATCCCCTGGGCTTGGATAACACGGTCACCCTGGGTATTGTCAGCACCCTGAAGCGGTCCAGCAGTGCAGTGGGGATTCCGGGCAAACGGCTGGAATTCATTCAAACCGATGCGGCCATCAATCCGGGTAATTCCGGCGGCCCCCTGGTCAATCAAAAGGGCGAGGTGATTGGCATTAACACCGCGATTCGGGCCGATGCCATGGGGATTGGCTTTGCTATTCCGATTAATAAGGCCAAGGAAATTAAAGACCTCCTCGCCCGGGGCGAGTCTATCGCCCATCCCTACATTGGGGTGCAAATTGCCAACCTGACCCCAGAAATGGCCAAGCGTAACAATGCTGACATTAACTCGGGTATCTACCTGCCGGAAGTCGATGGGGTGCTGATTATCCGCGTATTGGAAGGCACCCCCGCGGCCCAGGCCGGCCTCCGCCGCGGCGATGTGATTCTGGAAGTAGATGGCCTTCCCACCCGCAGCGCCGATGAACTGCAGCTCAAGGTGGAAAATACCAAAATTGGTGAGGTGCTGCCCTTAAAAATTCAACGGGGCGATCGCACCCAAATTATTCGGGTTAAAACCGCTGAACTCCAGGAACAAAACAACTAACTTCCTTCCCTAGGGGGAGGCCCTACCTTGCCTCCCCCCGTTTCTTCCCCTATCCCCTTAGCCTACCTAGGAGGCATCATGGAATCCACCCAAGACAATGGCAATCGCAAAATCCTCGAGGCCGTTAGCCATGGATCGATTTTCTTCAGCACCTTTGTGTTATCCATTGGCATTCCTATCGCGATTTACCTTTTGTCTACGGACTCTGTAGTCAAAGAAAGCGCCCGGGAAGCAATTAACTTCCACTTCAACGTCTGGTTATATAGCATTATTTTTGGACTGTTGACCTTTGTTTTGATTGGCTGGCCGCTACTGGCCATGCTCTGGATTGCGCAATTGGTGTTGCCGATTATGGCCATACTGCATAGCTTTAGAACCCCCGAAACCGTGTTTCGCTATCCTTTTATTTTCCGTTTGTTCTAAATCCTGCGGCCAGGGAAAAGCGTCCTCCGCAGGAACCGGCAGTTGCGTGGGTACAAACCACGCGGTTCCACACTCCGCACTAACCTGGGTAGAGGGAGTGGGGAGAATACCAAAGTAGCGGGCACTGCTTACCCCCGTAGTCGACCAGAGGGGTTGATGCTGGCCTTCAATACCCTGGCCCTCAATACAACGATTGCATCAGCTTCCTGCGGTAAGTCGCCGTCAACTCCTCTCCGTCGCCCAACAACTTAAACACCGTCAACATGGCCTTACGGGCCCCGTCGTTGCGAAAGCGCCGATCCTTTTGTACCAGGGTCAAGAAGGTCTCCAGGGCAGTGGCGTAATCCCCCGCCAGGGCCGCCTGGCATCCTTGCCGGTAGGCGGTTTCCAGAGGGGAGTCGGTAGCGGGCTCGGCCAGGGTAGCCTGGAGGGCCAACAGCTCCCGTAGCCCTTCCACCGGCTGTAGGAACTGGCGATCGCTAGCTGGGATCAAATCCAGGTACTGACGAGCCAGATCCCCCTGGCCCTGACTGAGGTACCATCGGGCCGCCCGAATCAACACCTGAGGATTTTCTGGATACTGGATCAGCAGGTCCTTGAGAGCGTTTGCGATCGCCGTCGGATCGCCGCCAGCCTGAACTACCTGAAACTGGGCCAAAGCTTGCTCCAGGGTTGACTCCAGCCCTAATTGGGCCAACAGTTCCCGAATTTGAGGCTCTGGCAGCACACCGACAAAGCCTTCCTGCACCTGACCCTGACTGACGATACGGACATCGGGGACACCCTCCACCCCAAAGGTACGGGCCAACTCGGGGTTTTGGTCAATATCCACCTTCGCCACGGTGATGTCGTACTCCTGGGCTAGCTTTTCCAGCATGGGCTTAAGCAGCTGGCAAGGACCACACCAGGTGGCAAAAAAATCGACCAGTACCGGACGTTCAAAGGACTCGACCAGCACCTGGGTCTCAAAGTCAGCCTGGTTGACCGAAATGGACTGTCCCATTGCACTTTTCTCCGAAATGCCTGTCTCCGAATGACTTGACTATAGTCCCGCCCTCAAGGGCGAATAAATAGGTCGTACAAGGATAGCAGCACCTCCACCACAATCAAAATCACCACGTAGAATTCCAGCCGCAGGCCCGTTTGTTGTCGCTGGAGATCGAGGACGGTTTCGGCGGTGCGACTGACCAGATCCAGCTTCCGCTCCAGGACGGAATGACGCTCTCGAATTTCGTACTCATCCTCCAACCGTCGATAGAGCGGGTCAAGCTCCGGATATTCCCACAGCAACTCGGGCTTATCTACAATTTCCACCCGCCCCACGATTTTGTTTTGAATCATCAAGGTATGGCCAATTTGTTTGAGCAACTGGTCGCCACTGGGGCGAGTTTGTTGCCCTTGCTGCAGTTCCGCTGCGTAGGGTTCGATTTGGTCAAAGACCTGGGCCGCTCCTATTTCGTAATGGGCCAAAACCACGCTTTTAGCCAACACCTCCGCCACAATTTGTAGGCGCGGCAAATCTAACCCGGACAAGGAAATCCAACCATCCTGAACCTTGCCATCCTTACCATTGCCCAGTTGCAGGGTCACCGACTCGGTCTCAGGCTGCTCAAAGGCCGCTTCTAGGTAGGGGGCTAGGGTGGCCAAAAAGGCTTGGCTGGCCACCTCAGATAGACCAAATAGAACCACCGCACCGTAGGCAAACAGAACCCCATAGCCTGAGGGCTCTATGGGTAGAATCAGGGGGGACGACGGGGTTAGGGAAGCGGATAGCAGGGAGGTCAGTTTTATGCTCTGGCCTAGGAAATAGGCTCGGGCTACGACTTCCCCAGACTGTACGGATTGGGCCGTAGTCGCCATCAAGTTAACGCTGGTCATAGAGAAACCAAGGGGATATTGAGTTCAAGGCTGAGGGCATCACCGGGGTCGGATTAGGGGAAATCTGGAGCAACCCTAGCCTCCCAGGGGTGTGGAGTAGCCCCCATAGGTTTGTAGTTCAGCTTCCATGAGGGATCGGGATGCCCTGAGGTTTACTATTGTATCGGGCCGGGGCCAGGGGCAGGGTCGTTCTTCAGCCCTTTGGATTTGACCAAACTGGCCTAATCCTAAGCAGAACCATGGCTAAAAACCAGATCCGCTTCCCTAACGCGGATCGAACGCGGATCGATATCTAGAGGTAGACTAGGGGATAACTGGTTCTACAAGACTATTCATAAAGACCCAACACTGCTTGGCAGCTAACAAGTGAGCATGGCATTACAGAACAAACTCAGTAACATTCTTATCGTTGAAGACAGTAAGGGCCGCCGTGAGATTGTACTAGATGGATCAGTGTATTCCATCGGGCGAGACCCCAAATGTGACATTCGCCTGTCCTCCCAGTTTGTCTCAAGGCACCATGCCACCCTGGTACAACTGCCAAAGGATGACAACACCTTCTATTACCGTATCGTAGACGGCAACCTTAAGGGCAAACCCAGTGCCAATGGCATGCTGATCAATGGCCGCAAGTTGCTGGCCCACGATCTTCGCAACGAAGATGAGATCGTCTTTGGTCCCCAGGCCCGAGCTATTTACTATCAGCTCAAGCGGGATAGCCAGTCTACCCTACCTCCCGATGAGTTTGACATCACCCTAATCAGCCCCAATATGGTGGAAGAAGGGGAGGGAGAACAGAACGGGGATAAAAACCTCGAACTGTGATTTTTCGAACTGTAATTTGACGGCAGTACCATGGAATCTAACCCATTCCATAGATAGCGATCGCTCCCTGGCTAAACTGTCGCCCCCCTCAGACCACAGAGCCAATGGCTTGGCTGACCGCGTCAAACACCCGCTGGCAGTGGTTATCCTGCTGCAACGGCAGTTCTTCGTTTTTCACAACCAGGTTTAGCTTAGCCCACTGAAAGTCCTGATTCGGGGGAGAAATAATCACCTCAATGGTTGTCAGTTGAGAGAGCGACACCTGGCCTGGTTTTTCTTTGGCCACAAAGTAATCATCTTTGACATAGACCATGTGGAGTCCGCAGTTCTCCAGCGTTTGCACTATGGTGGGGCCTAAGTTGGTACCTGCTCTAGGCAAGGTCAGGAGGTGGGTATAACGAGCCATAACAACACTCTGGTTCAACCATTACCACAAAGCTAACCAGTGCCCTAGCTCTGATTAGCTGGGAGAGCCTCGGCAGCCTCTCCCATCCCTATCGAACTCAACCCTGACCACTCAATCACAGCACAAAATTTTCTGAATAGGAATACCGTGGGAGACTCTATTTAGCAGGCTATCCTTTAGCCAACTAAATCACTGAGCTTAAGTTGACGCGGGGGAACGTTCTGAAGTTCCACAATCCTCCTACAAGTGGCATTCTAGATGCATCCCCCTAAGGAGCACTGCAGTTAGCCGATGGCTGAGCTCAACAATCCCAAGGCCTTGAGGGCAAAACTGGTTGATCGTTACCAGCAACTCCCCGCTTTTGAGCGAGAACTGGTGCAATTGTTCTCAATCATCTACGCCGCCGTGGGTAAAACTAAAGCGATTGACTGCCTGAATGCTTACCTGCGCGATCGCCACAGTTCCAAGGCATTGACCCTAACCGATGCCAATCCCTATTTCACCAAGCTGCTCCACCAGGAACTGCTAGTTGCCCAAAGTGGATATGGGCCGCAATGCCATCCCTTGCTAGTGGAAATTGCCACCCGGGACGCTGTCAGGCAGGGCACCTTTGAGCCCATGGTGAAAGCGGTGCAGGACAAGCTACCGGTGCGCAAGGCCGATTGGAACAAAAGTTTGACCCTCTTTCAAAACGAAGACCAATTTTTGAGGGAGGTTCGCATCGGTCTCTACCGTCGTGATTGGGACTACATCGAGAAGCAGTTTGATGCCTACTACAGCAATCTGTTTGCGCCTACGCGCATTTCCATGGCCCAGGTGTTTGAGCTCATTTGCAACAACCCCTTTGACCGGGAGTGGTTTCTTACCCTCAAACAGGATCCCGACCTCTACGAGTCGGCCCTGGGAAATCTCTGCGTCAACTCTGTCATGGCGCTCACCCCCGCTGAGGAACCCTTCGACCTACTCCACCAAGAATGCAGCCGGGCCAACTCCGATAGCTCCGATCACCTGCGGGTCATTTGGATTCAGCAATTGCTGATGCGCGGTCGACTCCAGGAGGCGGAAGCTGCCCTCCAAGCCTTTTCCCAGGATGACCCCGCCGAGGCGCTGCTCCTGCAGGGGTGGCTGAGTTGCTTGCAGGGCAACTACAACCAGACCATTGAGGCGGGCAACCAAGCCCTGAAGTTGCTCAGGAAAAGCACCGGCAAGCGAAAGGTCTATTTCAACACTATCTCTGGCATTTTTTTAGTCCTGGCTTTGATCCAGGAGGGGTCTCTCGCCAGCTTGAAAGAAGCCGAGGGCCATGCCCACCTGATTGCCGGACAACAGTATCGGCACTGGATGAGCGTCATCTACAGTTGTCTGGAAAAGGTAGCCCAGGTCCTGCAGGGGAATACCGCGGCCAAGCAATACCTGACTAACACTCCCGTCAGCACCCTGGAAAATGCCTCTAGCATTGAGGCGCTGATCGACATGCTCTGTCTTTACTGGGTAGATCTGGAGAATGCCCGGAAGCGACTGCCCAACTTGGTCAAAGAATTCTATCAAGCGGCTGAGGCGGCTGGCTATGACTGGTTTGCCCTGGAAGCCGCCGCATTGCTCTCGCGCTTAACCCCCCGCAGTACCTACGGTAAAGCGGCGCCCGCCCTGCGGGAAAAAACGGGCATCCATCCCCTTGTGGAGATCATCACCCCCAAGGAACCCTGGGAACTGTCCCTAACGGCGTTGATGGGCCTCAACCCACCGGGCCAAGCTCCCTCAACGGCAATCACCCCCACCGCCACCGAGTACCGTCTGGCCTGGTTTTTGACAGTTTATTCCACCGGTGGATGGCTGTTACAGCCCAAGGAACAAAAAATTAGCGTCAAAGGGGGGTGGAGTCGGGGTCGGGCGATCGCCCTGAAACGTCTCAAGCACGAGCAGCAATCGTTTCCCTACCTGACTCCCCAGGATGGGCAAATTTGTTCTTACCTGGTTACCGATCCCTACTCCTACGGCTACGACAACTACAAATTTCAGGACAAGGCGCTGCTGGCTCTGGTCGGCCATCCCCTAGTGTTTTGGGAAGATGCCCCGACCATCCGGGTCGATGTAGTCAAGGGAGAACCGGCCCTGGTAGTGCGCCAGGTAAAAGCTGGAAAATTGGAGATTTCCCTCAGTCCTGAGGTGGAAGCCAAGAAAGCGGTAGCGCTCCTGAAGGAAACCCCGACTCGGTTAAAGGTGGTCGAGTTTACTGCGAACCACCACCGCATTGCCGAGGTACTCGGCCCCCAAAATTCCCTAGAAGTGCCAGAAAGCGCCAAGGAGCAAGTCCTGGCTGCCATCAATGCCGTGGCCGGTCTGGTCACGGTGCATTCTGACATTGGCGGTGGTGTGGCCGATGCCGAGGCCGTGCCCGCCCATCCCCAACCCCACCTGCACCTGCTGCCCGCTGGCGAGGGCTTGAAAGTGTCCCTGCTGACTCGCCCCTTTGGGGACGACGGCCCCTACTACCGACCCGGCAGTGGGGGCGAAATGGTGATTGCGGAGATCGACGGTAAGCGTTTGCAAACCCACCGCGATCTCAAAGCAGAGCAACAACTAGCCCAGGCCGTGGAAGCCGCCTGCCCCACCCTGCAACGCCTAGAGGACGAAGGGGGAGAATGGCTCATTGGCGACCCCGAAGACTGTCTGGAGCTCTTGCTGGAGCTGCAAGACCTGGGCGACCAGGCGGTGGTGGAATGGCCCGAAGGTGAAAAAATGCGCATCGCTCACCGGGTCAGCCTGAGTAATTTTAAGATTCAAATTCAACGGCAGCGGGACTGGTTTGCGGCCAGCGGTGAACTGCAAATTAGCGATGACGAGGTGATGGACATACAGCGTCTGCTGGAACTGCTGGAAGCCTCTCCTGGTCGTTTTGTGAAGTTGGCCGATGGGCAGTTTCTCGCCCTCACCCAGGAATTTCGTAAGCGCTTGGATGACCTGCGGGCCTTTTCTGAAAAAAGTGGATCTGGGCTGCGCTTCCATCCCTTGGCCTCCCTCGCTATGGAAGACTGGATCGATGAGGTGGGCCAGCTCAAAACCGATCAGCACTGGAAAGCCCACATCCAACGCTTAAAGGAAGCCCAGGCCCTACAACCAGAGGTGCCCTCTACCCTCCAAGCCCAACTGCGGGACTACCAATTGGAAGGGTTTAACTGGCTGGCCCGGCTGGCCCACTGGGGGGTGGGGGCCTGTCTGGCCGACGACATGGGCCTGGGCAAGACCCTCCAAGCCCTAGCGGTAATTCTTACCCGCGCTCCGGCGGGGCCAACCCTAATTGTGGCTCCTACCTCGGTCTGTATGAACTGGCTGAGCGAGGCGGAAAAGTTTGCCCCTACCCTAAACCCGATGCAGTTTGGCAGCGGCGATCGCCAGCAAGTTTTGAACCACCTCCAGCCCTTTGACCTGGTGGTGTGCAGTTACGGCCTGCTCCAACAGGACGAAGTTTCCGAGATGCTGGCCGAGGTGCAGTGGCAAACCATTGTGCTGGACGAGGCCCAGGCCATCAAAAACTCCGCCACAAAGCGATCAAAGGCGGCTATGAAGTTGCAAGGGGGCTTTAAGCTGTTGACTACGGGCACCCCCATTGAAAACCACCTGGGCGAGTTGTGGAACCTGTTTCGGTTCATCAACCCTGGCCTGTTGGGCTCCCAGGAGCAGTTTAGCCTCAAATTCGCCAACGCCATTGAGCGCAATCAGGATAAGCAAGCCCGCAACCGCCTGAAGAAGCTGATTCAGCCCTTTATTTTGCGCCGCACTAAAAGTCAGGTGCTAGACGAACTGCCCGCCCGCACCGAGATTACCCTCCAGGTCGAACTCAGCGCCCAGGAAATGGCCTTCTACGAAGCCCTACGGCGAGAGGCGGTCGCCAAGCTCGCCGATCCCAACGTGGAAGCGGGCGCCAAACACCTCCAGGTGCTGGCGGAGATCATGCGACTGCGCCGGGCCTGCTGCAATACCCGCCTGGTGCGGGCTGAGACCGCCCTCCCCAGCGCCAAGTTGGAAGCCTTTGGCGAAATTTTGGAAGAGTTGCTGGAGAACAACCATAAAGCCCTGGTCTTTAGCCAGTTTGTCGATCACCTCACGATTCTGCGCGAGTTTTTAGACGGGCAACAGGTGTCCTACCAGTACCTGGATGGCAGTACCCCGGCTAAGGACCGGAAAAAGCGGGTGGATGCCTTCCAATCTGGGGCGGGTGATATCTTTTTAATCAGCCTGAAGGCCGGGGGTACTGGCCTCAATCTCACCGCCGCCGACTATGTGATTCACATGGATCCCTGGTGGAATCCGGCGGTAGAGGACCAGGCCAGCGATCGCGCCCACCGCATTGGCCAACAACGGCCAGTCACCATCTATCGCCTGGTGGCTAAAAACACCATCGAAGAAAAGATCGTCGATCTACATCGGCAAAAACGTGACCTGGCCGACAGCCTGCTAGAAGGTGCCGATATGAGCAGCAAGGTCTCCACTGAAGAACTGCTGCGGTTAATCAGCGAAGGTTAGGGCTAGGCTTGAACTCACCCTTCACTCTCCCCTGCGGGAAACCCCTGCGTATCTACACCCTGCCCAGGCCAAATCCCTAGGGCGATGTCACAGACTTGGGATTACCCAGGGGCTTCCTCCTCCAGGACCGCCAGAATAGCCTTGGGCTGGAGCTTGTGCTTAAACCAAACGACCCGGGCCGGCACCCTAGCCATGTTCACCCCCGCCTTTTCCAGGTTCAACCGCTCAGAAACCGCCAAAATCAGATTCTGTCGTTCCGCTTTGCGGACCTGAGCAAACTTTTTGCGCAGGTAATCGGGGCGCCAGTAGCCAACGATTTCCAGCAGATATTCACGGCCATCGGGGTGAACTAGCCGAAAGTCCGGAATCATGACACTGCCCGGAATAGGCACCAGATCGACTTCTCGCTCTAACCGCCAGGGGGTATCGGTGGGCCAGCGGTTGACGAAGGATTCCTCAATCAGGCTGTCGTAGGGCTTGCCCGGGGGATAGTGGGTGACCAGGCCACAGTCGCTATCGAGGGTAAACTGGCGGGGCTTGGCGGCCTGGCTGTAGCTATCCTTCAGTTGCAGGGTCGCCGTTAACCGCCAGCGGCTGACATGGAGAATAGCCGGAATCAACTTGGCCATATCAACGCCGTAGCGGGTGTTGGGCTTAAACAGGCTGGCCGGACCGTCGATGGTGATGGTAAAGCCCTGGTCCGCATCCCCCTCGATGTAGGCCATCAGGCGAAAGAGCTTGAGGTAGCGAAACATTAGCTTGTATTCGCCGGGGTCGTTGCGGTAAAGGTGCATGACCAGGTCGCTGGCTTTGTAAAACACCCCCTGGGTTTGGGCCAGGTTGTAGCGATGCAGCAGGGCCTCAGGGGTAGGGGCATCAAACTCAATCAAAATGCGGTTGTCGGGCAAATCCGCGTAGAGCCCCTGGCGCACCTCCGCCACGGAAACCTCGCGGTCCAGTTCCTGGCTGAGTTGCTGACTGAGGATGAGCCGGTGGTGATCGGCCTGCGTAGGAGACAGCACACCCTGGGCCGCCAGGGCAAACAACCGCTGCCGTAGTTCCAGCGGCTCCAGAGGGCTAACCTGCTCAAAGGTGGCAAAACTATTCCGCAGAATGTGGGCCAGCCCTCGTCGGATACGGTAGTTAGTGTCTTCCCCCTCCAGGTCTTGCAATTGCCGATTCAGCTCACCCTGGGTATGCCCCACCTGAGCTTGAAACAGTTGAATCAAATCAGCCGCCATGGCCCGATTCGCTGCACTCAGGGCTAGGCGCTTCGGCTGCAGGGCGTCTCCTTGGTGCCGATAGATTAACAGGTCACTCGGTAGCATTGTGCTCCCCTCCCTTCCTGGAGCAGCCCCCTACACCAAGTTTTAACACGCCCGCCGCCGCGAATTGGCTCAGGTTCTTGGTCTGGCCTCTACGAGTTGCCCTGGGGCAGTCGATGGGTTAGGTGGCAGGGCCTCTTGCCGCTGTCCCTGCCCTAGTGTAAAAAGTGTCGCCGACCGGTAATCACCATGATCAGCCCTAACTCGTTCGCAGCCTGGATAGAATCTTCATCGCGACGACTGCCGCCGGGTTGGACGATAGCGCGAATGCCAGCGGCGGCGGCGGTGCGGACCGAGTCATCAAAGGGGAAAAAACCATCGCTGGCCAGGATGGCTCCCTGGGCCTTGGCTCCGGCCTGGGTGAGGGCAAGGTTAACGGAACCAACGCGGTTCATCTGGCCAGCCCCAATACCCAGGGTTTGATGGTGGTGGGTGACAACGATGGCGTTAGATTTAACGTGTTTGACTACCCGCCAGGCAAACAGGAGTTCTGAGCGATCGGCCTCGGTCGGTTTGGCCTCAGTCACAATCTGCCAGGTGGTGGGGTCGTCCTGGTCAGTATCAGGATTTTGCAGCAGGAAGCCCCCGGCGATCGCCTGCACGATCTGGCCAGGCCCCGTCCGAAAATCCTCCAGAAGCAGCACTCGAAGATTTGGTTTCTTGGCCAAAATTTCTCTGGCGGTGCCATCACAGCCTGGGGCTACGATACATTCCAGAAAGGTGCCGGTGAGCTGCTGGGCAGTGGCGGCATCAATGGGTCGGTTGAGGGCCACAATGCCCCCAAAGGCAGAAACCGCATCAGCCTCGTAGGCCCGCTGGTAGGCGCTGGCTAAGGAATCCCCCAGGGCCACGCCGCAGGGGTTGGTATGCTTCAGCACGGCGGCAGCGGGCTGATCGGCGGGGAATTCGGCGATAATTCGTCGCGCCGCCTCCAAATCCACCAGGTTGTTGTAGCTGAGTTCCTTCCCCTGCAGTTGTTCGGCCCCAGCCCAGCCCGTGGGAGCCGTTCCGGTGCGGTACCAGGCCGCACCTTGGTGGGGATTTTCGCCGTAGCGCAGGGGGGCCTGGCGTTGCCCCACCAGGGCCCACTGTTCTGGTAGGGCTAGGGGTTCAGCATCGGCCTGAGCCTGGGTGAGGTAGGTAGCGATCGCCTGGTCGTAGGTCGCCGTATGCCAAAAGGCGGCCCGGGCACAGGCCTGGCGAAAGGCCAGGGGCACCTCTCCCTGGTGAACTCGCATCGCCTCCAGGTAAGGAGCGTACTGGGCAGGCTGGCAGAGAATGGTCAGATAGCCATGGTTTTTGGCCGCGGCCCGGACTAGGGTGGGTCCACCAATATCTATTTGCTCAATCGCAGCCGACAAGGTGACACCGGGTTGAGCAATGGTTTGCTCAAAGGGGTAGAGGTTGACCACGACCAGGTCAAAGGGGCGGATGTTGTTATCTGCCAGGTCGGCCTGATCTTCAGGGAGATCCTGGCGGGCTAGGATGCCGCCGTGAATGCGGGGATGTAGGGTTTTGACTCGACCGCCTAAGATTTCTGGAGAACCGGTATAGTCAGAGACTTTGGTGACCGGAATGCCAGCCTCGACCAGGGTGCGGGCAGTACCGCCACTACTGATCAGGTCAAACTCAAACTCCTTAACCAGGGTTTGGGCCAGATCAACCAGGCCCGTTTTATCCGATACGCTCAATAGTGCCAGCCGTGCCATTGCTCTCCACCCGTTACCTTTGCAAGACACTACTATACCGCTGCCAGAGTGGTCCCAACCCAACTGAGATTGGGGATGGGTACCGACCGCTTGATCGACGTCTGGATCTGGTGTTCAGCCCCAGACAGTTGCCCGTCCTCACCCCAGACTCCGCAGTCAGCCAGGTTCGAGAGTCTCACCGGAGTTGGCCAGGGCCAGGCGGCGATTAACCCGCGGTGCGGCGCTGATTGATCTGGGCCATAAAAAACTCTTCCAGGGTGGGGCGGGCCTGCTGCAGGGCAATTAACTGCCCACCCAGGGAGGGGATGCGTTGGGCAAATTCGTAGGGGTCACCCTTGACATGGCCACGCCAGCTATCGCCCTGCATGGTGAATTGGTCGAGCCAGGGCTCCAGATCCCTGGGCTGCCCCCCCCGTCCCCTCACGAAATATTGATCAGCGGTGCCCAACAGCTCGTCCAGATGGCCTATACAGATCAACTCCCCTTGATCCAGGATGGCAATGCGATCGCAGATCACCTCCACATCCGACAGAATATGGCTATTGAAAAAGATGGTTTTGCCCGCTCGGTGCAGGGCCAAAATAATCTCCCGCACCTGAAATCGACCACTGGGGTCAAGCCCCGACATCGGTTCATCTAAAAACACCAGGTCAGGGTCGTTGATCAGGGCCTGGGCAATGCCAATGCGCTGGAGCATACCCTTGGAGAACTTGGCCAGGCGTGTGCGCTCCCAGCCG
>DVEE01000096.1 GCA_015295885.1 Leptolyngbyaceae cyanobacterium M65_K2018_010 | reverse complement strand
CCCCCCAATCCCGCCCTGATCAAAGCCTGGATGAATTTAGCGTTGAGGTCTTTGACTTTTCCCAGGAGAATTGGTTGGGTGAGGCCGAGGCCGCCATTGCCCCGGCACCTGACTTGGCTTTAGGCTCAGCGGTTCCCCCCATGGCCGCCGATGAGTTACCGGTGGCCATGGATTCTGGCGGCCTTCCTAGAGGCCCTGGCCTAGACCTGGTGCCGGAAGGATCGGCGGCCCTCAGGTCAGACCAGGGTAGCGCCCCTGGCAGCGAGGATTGGCTGTATCAGTCGGTGCTGGCTGAGGAACCGGAATTATCCGTGGAACTGGATCTGGATTTAGATCTCAGCCTGGATGGGGAGGCCGGCCGGCTGGAGGCCCTGGTAGAGTCCACGGGTAGCTCCCCTGCCGGTACCGCACCCCCCCCTGACCTGCTGGATCAGGCCCGCTTTGAAGAGAGGACCCTGACCGGGCCGGAGCCGCCCGAGGCGGTGAACCTCTGGACTGGCGGGGATGAGGTGCTGGAGGAAATTTCCAGCGGGGCTGGGTTCGAGATGGCTGCGAGCGATATCGACATTGCTCCTGGGGATGACGAACCGGCCCTAGGCGCGGAGGAGATGGCCTGGATTGAGACCCTACCCCTAGAGGAGGTCATGACACCGGCCGTGGCCATGCCCCTGCAGGAGTCGCCCCCGACGGAGGCAGAGACCCTAGCTCCTCTTGAGGAGCAACAGTCGGCCCTGGATGGGGTTACGGCCAACCCCTCCGATCGGGAAGGCGCTCTCCTGAACCGAACGGTTGAGCCACCTGGGCCGGTGGCCACCCCGCTGTCCCTAGCGGCAGCCCTGACCGCGGATGAAACCGGGCTGGGGGCAGCGGGGGAGCCCGTTCCAGGTGCTGGGGAAATCCTGGAACCCGGTCCGCCCAGCCTGGATGAGGAACCGCCCGTCGAGCCCACACCGAGCCAGTGGTTTCTAGGTTTGGATGTAGGCACCACAGGCCTATCAGCGGTATTGCTAGAACGGCAGACGGGTCAGGTTTATCCTCTCTACTGGGTCGACAACAGCATTTCTGGCCTGACTGCCGATAAGTTCTTTCGCCTGCCTGCCTTAGCCTCGGTACAGCTAGCCGACCCAGGGGACTACCGCATCCAGTCGGTGGGGTCTTCGGCCCTGACCTTCAACTGGGCCGCCTTAGACACCCCAGAGCCCACTACCCTGGTGCTGAAGGGGCTGAAACCCTTGCTCAAACTGGGCGTACCTAGGGCGGCAGGGGAGACCGAAGTGGCCCAACCTCAGATTCAGTGGTCTGACTCGGTGCGTCTACCTCTGCAGGCCTTTCAGGCTGGCCTAGAGGGCCTATTGGCCACCCTACCCCAATCTGGCCAGCCGGGGGCCGCCTTTAGCGTAGGCGCCGTAGGGCTGGAACCGACGGCCCTGGCTGGTGTCCTGGGCCAGCTAGAGGGGGTGATAGTGAGTTACCCGGCCAACTGGCCCGATACCTACACGTTTAATTTGCGTGAGGCAGTGCTGGGGGCAGGGCTGATTCCCAATGCGGCCGACATTTACTTCATTGAAGACGCGATCGCCGCTACTCTATCCGGACTACCTGACCCTGCGGCCCCGTCTGCGGCGGGACAGAGCCAATCTATCCAGCAGCAAACCCTCTACGGCTGTAACTGGGTCGGTGGCACGGTGGTGATTTCTGCCGGGGCCACTGTAACCGAATTGGCTCTGGTGAACTTGCCGGAGGACCTGACCGACCTGGGCTACGATGAGTTCGCCCTGCATTCGATGGCCTACGCTGGTGATGCCATTGACCTGGATATTATCTGTCAACTACTGCATCCCCTGGAGCGGCGGCAAGGGCGCTCTGACTCGGGCTCCCCTGCGAGTCCCGATGCTACCGGGGGCTGGGGCTGGCAGGCTGCTATGCCCGAACTGGATCAGGCCCACTGGGCGGATCTAGACCTAGAGAGCCTGGATTTTCCCCGCCCGGCGGAACCGGATCTGGCCCGCCGCCAGAAACTCATGCAACGGTTGGAGGACTCTCCCTTGGGGCAAAGCGTTTTGGATGCGGCCCGCCATCTCAAAATCATTCTGCAGCACCAGCCCCAATTTGAACTCAAACTAGCTGATCAGCAGTGGGTGGTACGCAGCAAGGATCTTGAAGATCGCATCATTTTGCCCTACATCCAACGCATTAATGGCCATCTGAACCGGCTTCTGAGCGAGGTGGGCCTATCGAGCCAGGGCATAAACCAAGTGCTGTGCACTGGCGGCAGTGCTTCCGTACCCAAACTAGCCCGCTGGCTCAGGCAAAAGTTTCCCAACGCTACCATCGTTCAAGATACTTACCATAGCGATCGCCCCCCCAGTTGCAGCCGGGTCGCCTACGGCTTGGTCAATCTGGTGCGTTATCCCCAGGTGCTGGATCTGACCCGACACCAGTACAGTGATATGTTCCTGCTGATGGAACTACTGCGGACCTTTCCCGATCAGCCCATGCCCCTGGAGGGTATTTGGCATCTGTTGAAGGAGAAAGGCTTGAATGTCCAAGCCTGTGAATCCCACTTAATGGCCCTGCTAGAGGGGCGTCTGCCCCCTGGTCTGCTGCCGATGGCAAGCAATTCTCCCTTGATCCAGCCCGTCACCGATGACGTGGTTACCGCTCTGGCGGCCCAACCCCTATTTAGCCAGCCCAACCAGCAGGTCTATGTCCCTAATCCCCAACCGTGTCAGTTGCTCCAAGCCTATCTAGAACGACTATTGGCAGATAAACGGCAAACCCTGGCCGAGCCGCTCTTGGCTCGGTTGGTGTCCCTGGCTGTCTAGGGAACGGCGAGTCGCAGTTCGGGGCTTGCCCCTGGTAGGGGCGGCAATCTCACCAAGGGAAAATCCCCTGCCCGTGTCACCATAAAGGCATTGGATTCAACCCTACGCCATGAACCAACTGGTGCAATCCTTCTATGCCTGGTACAAGCAAACCCTGGAGCATCCCCAATACCGCTGGCTGCTAGTCGCGGCCACCCTAATTTACCTGCTCAGTCCCATCGATATTTCCCCCGACTTCATCCCGATCATTGGTTGGATTGACGATGCGGTGGTGGCCTCCATTCTGGTGACTTCACTGTCCCAGATTATGCTGTCGAGCCTGACCCAACGCCGCAACGACCTGCGGGCTGACCCCACTGAGGCTAGCCATACCACGGTGGATGTCACCCCGGAGTGAATGCCAGCGGGTTAGCCGTTTGCCCCCTGGCCCCTTAACCCATGGGTCGGGACACCCCCGCCCACCTTATCTTTCCTCCTCGCCCATTCCATTCCCTACGTGCCATGCCTGTTAACAAAAATCCCCAACCCTCGCGATCGCGAATTATCGCCAACCTAGTGCTGTGGATCGCCACTGGCCTGCTGCTGTTGAACCTGCTGGCCCCTTTTCTGTTTCCGCCTCAGGTGGCTAAAGAGCCCTACAGCATGTTCATCCATCGAGTGCAGGAGCAGGAAGTGCTGCGGGTCTCCGTGGGCCAGAATGAAATTCGCTATCAGGTGAAGGATGAGCTGGGACAACCCGGCGAGGTCTATGCCACCACGCCTATTTTTGACCTGCAACTGCCCCAACTGCTAGAGGATAACGGCGTTGAGTTTGCCGCCGTGCCGCCGCCCAAGGGCCAGTGGTTTGGCAGCTTGCTGAGCTGGGTGATTCCGCCGTTAATTTTTATTGCCGTGTGGCGCTTTTTCTTAACCCGCAATGGCGGTCCCCAGGGAGCCCTTTCCATCGGCAAGAGCAAGGCCAGGGTCTACGTAGAAGGCGAGTCCGGCAAAGTCACCTTTGACGATGTGGCCGGGGTGGAAGAGGCCAAGGCGGAACTGGTGGAAATTGTAGATTTCCTCAAGACCCCCAAGCGATTTACCGATCTGGGTGCCAAAATTCCCAAGGGGGTACTGCTGGTGGGGCCGCCGGGGACGGGTAAAACCCTCATGGCCAAGGCCGTCGCCGGGGAGGCCGGGGTGCCCTTCTTCAGCATTTCCGGTTCTGAGTTTGTGGAGCTATTTGTGGGGGTGGGATCCTCCCGAGTGCGCGATCTGTTTGAGCAGGCTAAGAAGCAGGCGCCCTGCATTATCTTTATCGACGAGTTGGATGCGATCGGTAAGTCTCGGGCCTCCTCAGGTTTCTACGGCGGCAACGACGAGCGTGAGCAAACCCTTAACCAGCTCCTCACCGAAATGGATGGCTTCGATGCCGGCGATACCACGGTCATCGTGCTGGCGGCCACTAACCGCCCCGAAACCCTGGACCCGGCCCTGCTCCGTCCCGGTCGCTTTGACCGCCAAGTGCTGGTGGATCGCCCGGATCTCAAGGGCCGCGAAGCCATTCTCAACATCCATGCCAAGGATGTCAAACTGGGCGATTCGGTGGATCTGAAACAGATTGCTACCCGGACTCCCGGCTTCGCCGGGGCTGACCTGGCCAACCTGGTTAACGAAGCCGCTTTGTTGGCGGCCCGTCGCAATAGTCCTAAGGTGGAGCAGCAGGACTTCGCCGAGGCGATCGAGCGGGTGGTGGCCGGGCTAGAGAAAAAGAGCCGGGTCCTCAGCGACAAGGAGAAGGAAATTGTGGCCTACCACGAAGTCGGCCACGCCCTGGTTGGCGCCGTCATGCCCGGTTCCGACCAGGTGGAAAAAATCTCCATTGTGCCCCGGGGGATGGCAGCCCTTGGCTACACCCTGCAACTACCCACGGAAGACCGTTTCCTCCGGGATGAGGCAGAACTCAAGGGTCAAATTGCCACCCTGCTGGGGGGCCGCTCGGCGGAGGAACTGATCTTTGGCAGCATTACCACTGGTGCCTCCAACGACCTGCAACGGGCTACGGACCTGGCGGAGCAGATGGTCACCACCTACGGCATGAGCAAGGTGCTGGGTCCCCTGGCCTACGATCGCGGCCAACGCAATGCCTTTTTAGACAACGGCATGCCCAGCCCCCGCCGCCCCATCAGCGAAGACACGGCCAAAGCCATTGATGAGGAAGTCAAGTCCCTGGTGGAAGCGGGTCACCAACGGGCACTTAGCATTCTGCGGCTCAATCGCACTCTGTTGGAAGATCTGGCCAAGCAGTTGCTGGAAACTGAGGTCATTGAAGGGGAGGCGCTGCGAGAGCAGCTTAAACAGGTGCAGGTGCCTGAGGGCGATGCTCAACATCTCTCGGGTTCAGAGTTGATTACGATTTGAGGCATGACCTGGCAGGTCGCGGAAACCACCCTATCCCCAGGGTATCGGCAGATTCCGCCTAGAAGGCCCGTACAGAAACCCGGGTTCTCGCTCCGTAGGGTCATCGTATCCCTATGGCTTGAGGTTGTGCCCTCCACCCCGGGCATCGAAGCAAGGAAAGATGAAGTTTCCTGGGGCATTCCTGACACGGGGGACAATCGACTCCTAGGATGAAGAAAGCTTGATTGCCAACCCGGTCATGGCCAATTTACAGAATCCAGGCTGGTTAGAAGCCTTCGCTCGGGATTGCCAAAGCGGTAATGAGAGCCTTGACCATCGGTTAAGGGTGGATCAAATGCTGTCACTAATCGATGGCATTTTGCCCTTGGAAGCCTGTTTATTCCATCAGATTCTGCCGCTGTCGATCGAGGGCAGTCACCTCAACTTGGGTATGGTCAACCCCGCCGATCAAGCCGCCCTCGACTATGTGCGCCGCCAGGTTTCCTACATCCAGTGCTCTGTGGTGTCGTGCCCGATTGATTCCGCTTGGCACCAGCGAATGCTTTCCAACTATCTCAGTTATGCGGCAGAGCGAAAGGCTCAATCTGCTCAAGAGGGTGCTGAGCAGTCCAGGGAAGAGCACACGGCTGCAACGGCGGCCAGCCAGATTACCCACCCTGGAGACCGACCGACCTTCATTGTCGATAGCCCCGAAGAAATTACCCTAAATCATCGATCTGCCAGGGGGCTAACCGGCGAGCAGCCCCCGCTGCAGGCCCAAGTCGCTTCCCCAGCCAAGTCTAGCCCTGCGCAAAACCAGGAAGTCGATGCTGACCGCCTCCCGCCCCTGCAACTAGAGGTACAGGAACCTGAGGTCGCGGACTCCTGGGAAGATTTGGGCCGGTTACCCCCTAAACCGCTGATGGCGGCGCTACTCCACCGGGTACTGAGCGAGGGCATTGGCCGACTCTACTTGGAACGCCAACGGACTGGCGGCCGAGTGCTTTACAGTCAGAACGGCATGGTGCGATCGGTACTCAGCGATTTGAATCTGGATATATTCCAGGGGGTGATCAACGAGCTGAAACGCCTTACCCATCTGCCCCTGCTGCCCACCCGCACCCCTCAGCAGGTTGAAATTGAACGCCTTTACCGCCAGGAAAGGGTCTTAATCCGGCTGCGCCTGTTCCAAGGTCCCCAGGGGGAAGAGGCGACCCTGCAGGTACTACGGGGGGCGGCCCTGCGGTTTTATCAGCAACAGCAGATCGAGCAACTGGGCCAGGATGCCCTGAAAATAGCCCAAAACCTACGCACCCGCATTACAGCGATGCGCACTCAAGCCCAAAATCCCCTAAAGCCGGAAGCGAACTCCACCGCCACTCTCCTGGCCATCAATACGCTGCTCAAAGATATCGAGAGGCAAATTGCCCCCCTCATCCAGGCCGCCCAGAATAGCGATCGCAGCCAGGACCCCTGACTCCGTCGATCGATAACAACACTATCTCTGGACCGGATAAGCCAGTTCCTTCGGCTCGATCAGCGCTCTGTCCTAGAACCCCAGGCCCCGGTCATGCGGCCAAAGTTCACCTTGAGCTCCTCGAGCCCCAACCAACGGCCAACCCGCTCCTCATCCCAGATGGTAGATAACACGCCCAAGGTTAAGCCAGCCACCCCAAGGCCAAAACAGCCCAGGGTGGTGAATAGCACCGCGTAGGGGGGCAACTCAAGGTTAGCTTTTGATTCACCTGAGTTCGGGTTAAGCCGATGGCAGAAGAGCGAAGTCAAGATTGAGTGAGGGCTTCTTGGGCTGATGGCCGTAGGTAATCAAGCCACCGATGACATTGACCATGAAGTTGGCGGGGCTGCGATGCCTGAAATGCTCAATC
>DVEE01000386.1 GCA_015295885.1 Leptolyngbyaceae cyanobacterium M65_K2018_010 | reverse complement strand
CTTATCTGATGCTTAAAATGTTGGATAGGAGGCGAGAACAGCCAGTAAACTTAGCTTATCTACTTGAGCTGTTGGGTTAGATGTAGCCCCCAGGCGAGTCCAGAGGAACTACCCCACCCCTGGGGTTACGGTCATAGCTCGTGACTTGCCTGAGGGGTAACCCGTTTGATCTAGAGATGCAAAACCTTGAGACCTATCAACCATCGCCCCTCAGCAAGGCTAGTCAGGCTGAGCTTGAGCGTATTGAAGAAGTCTTGGCCCTGTTAGATAAACTCTTCCAGCGCGAAGAGGCGGTGGCTAAGTCAATCATTGACTGCCTTTACGACGTGGGCTCGGTGCGGCTGATTGAGCAAAGGGTTTCCATTGAGTTACTGCGCTGGCCCCTGAAAGGAATTGCCAGGGTAAGCAAACCTCTGTTTCGGATTTTTGCTCTGCGTTGGGCGCGCAAAAACTGCCCCTGGCTGATTACTCGCTGGTTATTCAACCAGGTTAAGTTTGGCGGTGCCCCATTACCCATCGGGGCAGATATGCCTGCGGTAATTGAGGTTGCTCCGGTGTCCGGAGCGTTGCCACCGCCCATGGCACCACTCCTGGAACGCCAAGCCGCTGAGATTAATGCCCTACGAGGGCGGGTAGGCTGGCTAACCGCTATGGTGGTAGGGCTGATCCTCCTGGTGGGCTTCGGGATGCTGCGCTAAAGCGGTTTCAGGGTCGGATCAACCCTGATCACCACGATGCCAGGCTCTGTGGCATGGACCGTTGAGAGTCTACGGATGGTCTGTGGGTCTGGGCCGGTCTTCGCCGAGGATGGGTTGGGGGGCGCCGTTGAATTGGATCACGAGGGTCGAGAGAACAGCCTAAAGTAAACCGTTTGGCTCAGCTCCTTGAGGGGAAAAGCCAGGTAGGTAAGGGGATTAATCGTAACGATAATGTTGCGTACATTCCGCTTTGCCAGGGCAACGATTGCCCAGGCCACCCAATCCGCCGACATCACCCCAATGGGGTTGAGCTGACTCTTGAACGGCCCTAGGATAAGCTTTCTGACCACACAGGGCGCATCTAGGCGCCGCAGAGTCACCAGATCGCCCATGAGACGTTTAGAGGTCTCGTAAAGCGGGCTAAAGGCTGGGCTAACCTCAGCCTCCGAAGTATTCACCCAGACCTCTTTGATGGCTCGTTGGGGAGAGGTTTCCACGGTGCTGAAAAAAACTTCCATGAGCTGCCATCCGCTCAGGGCATTGACCTCCAGGGAGGTTTGAATCGCCTCTGGACTGCGATGGCCATGAACATTGACGCCGTGATTCAGCACTAGGATGTCAACCTGCTTGAGGGCTTCCCTGAGGTCAGATTCCGACCCCGGTTGCCAGTGCCAGCAGGGTATCGAGTCAGGGATCTGCAGATCCGGGCAGGTGGTCAGAGCTATGGGTTTGGCCTTTTGCCGGGCCAGTTCCTTCAACAGGGCCTGGCCAAGGCTACCGGAAGCCCCGGTTACAGCAACGGTTTTGCCTTTCAGGGATACAGCCGTGCCCATGAATTTATCGGTAATTGTAAAGTAGCCCGCAAAGTAGGCGTTGGTGTCGTCGAAGTGGTGACGCCAGTGATAGGTGCGATTGACCCACCAGTTAGAGGGAATCGTAGTCAGTTCTCCCGGTTCGTGGGTGAGGTCGGTGGACAACAGCCAGCCTTGGGAGCGGGCGATCGCGGCCATCAAAAAGCCGGTGCCGTAGAGTACTCCCACCCAAAAACCAGGAACGCCGGTCACTCCAGCAATCAGGGCCAGGATTCCCATCATTACCAGGGCCTCAGGCACATCGTTATGGAGTTGGGCCTGACGATAAAGTGTTGTGCTCACCGGGGTAAAGTCCTTTTTGTAGGCCCGGTGATGCCAGTTATGCAACCTCATCAGCGGTGGCCAAAGGTGGCTGAGCACATGGTAACTATCCCGCAGGATTTCGCTCAGAAAAATCGCCCCCAGACCCCATAGCCCTTGAACTAAAACCGTTTGCCACGGCATACACAGTTGCCCCACAACCCAATCAGCCTTCCTATTCTGCCATGGCCTGCAGACCTAGGGGCTAAATAGCCGACGCCGTGGTTTCAGGAGCTGGGGGGACTCCTACGGAGCGAGAAATTTCAATGCCGTTTTGTTCTAGCACTACGAAGGGCTCGTTGCCCCGCATATCAATCCGCTTCACCAGCACCTGGCCACCGGCTATCCGCTGTCCCGCGGTGACGTACTTACCCGTTGGCTCTTCCGGCGTTTGCACGATGGCGTAATTGCGTCCCCCGACGGTGGCTACCCCCGTCACAACCACGGATTCTGCCTGGGTAGGTTGAGGTAGGGAAGGTAGAGGGGCAAGGGCTACACCTCCCCCGGCCCCCGGCCTAGGTCCAGGCTGCCCTGGGGCAGTCGCTCCGGGCCGGGCCCCACTGGCCAGCCCACTGGCAGGAGTGGGGGCTGGGGTGGGGGAAGCAGGGGGCCGTGTTCCGGCTCCGGCGGTAACTCCACCGGGGGGCGGCGGCGGCGGCGCTACCCGCGGCGGTGGCGGAATGGGCACCGTGGCAAAGGGGTCTGGGCGACTGCTACTAATCTGCTGCAGGCGTTCATCGGGGTCAGTAGACTGAATCAGATCGGCCCTGGATATGGCGATCAACGTTGGCGCCGCCGGTACTAGGGGCTCAGCAAACACCTCTTCACCGCCATCGGGGAGAGGAATTTGCTCGAGGGGTTGTTGATCCAGGGGCACAGTTTCAAAAGTGCCCCCCGATTCTGCCACCTGTGGCTGGTTAAGAAAACTACGCAGAAAGGGAATACCCAAAACCATGGATAATAACCCGGCCAGACTGGTGATGAGGCTATTCCGAGCCCACTTGCGACTGCGCCAAAACTTAATCCAAAAAACCAGTAAGGCAAAGGGAATAAACAGGGCCAGTAGCCCCCAAACTGGGCTGACCTTAAAGGCGTCGATAACACCGATAATGCTGCCTACCGTGGACAGCAAAACCCCCAGCAGAAACAGAAGGAAGAATATACCCGCTCCCATAGAGAGAACTCCTTAATTGCCCTAGGTACCTGCCTAAACGATAGCTCAGTTCTGCGGATTCAGAACGCCTTAGGCAATTTCATCATCGGGGCCAACCATTAAGGCCCTGAGGTTTTGCAAACCCTGCTTAACCCGACGAGACACCGTCACAACACTGATGCCCAAGCGCTCAGCGGTTTCTCTCTGGGTTAAGTCGTAGAGGAAAACAAACTCTAGCACCTCGCGGGTGCGTTGCTCGAGCTGATGCAGGGCCTGCTGCAAACGAATCCGATCCTCCTGGGCCAGTTGAAAACTCTTGTATTTGGTGTCGGGCAGCAATTCTCCCAGGCTGGTCGTGGAAGCGTCATCCTCGGGCAGAGGGGCATCTAGGCTGAGCAAAGACCGGTTTTGCCTGGCCAGCTTCACCTCTTGCCATTCTGCCACCGATATCTCCAGGGCCGCAGCCATTTCAGTGTCGGTGGGCTGATGACCCAGTTCTACCTGGAGCTGGCGCATGATTCGATTCGCCTGGCTTTCTAGGGCTTGCCAGCGCCGGGGAATACGCATAGAAGAACTTTTATCGCGCAGGTAATGCTGGATTTCACCGCGGATGTAGGGAACGGCAAAGGAGCTGAAGGCATAGCCCTTAGTTGGATCAAATCGCTCAATGGCGCGGATCAGTCCCAGGCTACCCACCTGCATGAGGTCATCAAAACCTTCGCTCGAACGCTTAACCCACTCATAGGCTTCGCGTCGCACCAGACCAATATTCATCTGGACCAGTTGGTTCCGCAAGCTATGGCAGGGATTTTTTTGGTAGTGCTGCAATAGCTCTAGGGTATTGCCGGCGTTTAGACGAGAGGAGTTAGCAAACATGGCGATTTCAGGAAACGTCAGAGCGATTGCAGGATTCCCGAGGGCAAGGGCCGGTTGGCCACTCTGTCCGGCATAGTACCGATCGACCACCCCAGGGAATAGATCTCCTCGGGGTAATTTCGGAGTTGACCTGTGGTTTTGTAACCTTAACCATCGGGGGTTGCGTGCGCTCGTGACATCAGCCTAGTTGCGAAAAATTATAGTTACAATCGCGTAACTACGGAGATGATCTTTAACCTCTCCATAGTATACGCGTTCCTGATCCTCAACCTTCCAGGGTGATTAGGAAGGGGGCAGGGTGAGCCTCTGGGGGCAGACAGAGGGGCTAACTGGGCTTGATCCCCAGGGACAAAACCTTTGCCAGAAGGCTGTTTCGGGCAATCAGGCCAAGGCTTTACCCGAGGTTAAAGTTTGGATGAACTCGGCTGGGAAGGCATTCTGAGGGAGAAATTTGCCTTTATTGCGGACCGTGTTTCCCCTAGCCTCCCAATTCTAGGGACCCTCTGCAAGGTGAGAAGGCCTGCGTATTTCCACGGTCTTGCCCTCAGTCTGACCAGCCTTCTAGGGAACTGCCGGATGGTTACTCGGGAATTTCTCGGACTGGGCTTGGAGAAAGGTGCCACAATCTAAGCAGTTGTTTTTCTTCCCCCAATGGTTTTCTTTCGCCCTCAACCAGATTGGCAACTGCCTGAGCGCCAAATCACTTCGGAGGCTGCGTTCTGGAACCGACGGAAATTTTTGCGATCAGTGCTGGGCAGTGGATTGGGCCTAACGGCCACGACCCTGAGTGCCTGCCAACCCCCCAGAACCCTTGACCCTAACCTCGAAGCCACCCTGGGGCAACCCCTGGGTTCCCTTGCTACCGATTCGGCCTTTGCCGACGCCGGCCGGCCCCCCACCCCCCAAGCCTATGCCAGCAGTTACAACAACTACTACGAGTTTGGCGGGACTAAGCGAATCTGGCCGAATGCCCAGGCCCTGCCCACCGATCCCTGGCGCCTGGAGGTGACGGGCTTGGTGAAAAATCCTCAAACCTATGACCTGGACGACCTCACCCGTCGCTTTCCCCTAGAAGAACGTATCTATCGGTTTCGCTGTGTCGAAGCCTGGGCCATGGTGGTACCTTGGATTGGGTTTCCCATGCGGCGGATTTTAGAAGCGGTCGAACCCACTGCGGCGGCCCAGTTTGTGCGGTTTACCTCCTACTATGATCCGCAGGTTTGCCCTGGTCCCGCCTATGGCTTTGCCCTCAATTTGCCCTGGCCCTACGTCGAGGGACTGACCGTGGCTGAAATGGCCAATGAGCTGGCCTTTTTTGCCGTGGGGGTCTACGGCCGGACTCTGCCCAAACAGCACGGGGCTCCCATTCGCATGGTCGTCCCCTGGAAGTACGGCTTTAAGGGGGGCAAAGCCCTGGTCAAAATCGAATTTGTGGCCCAACAGCCGGCAACCTTTTGGAACACCATCGCGCCCAACGAGTATGGCTTTGAGGCTAACGTGAATCCCGCTGTGCCCCACCCGCGCTGGTCCCAGGCAACGGAGCGACTGCTGGGTGAGAGTACAAATCTATTTAACTGGGAAACCCAACCCACGGTGGTTTACAACGGCTATGGCGATTATGTAGCCCACCTCTACGCCTAGGTCGGTGCCTCGGACACGGCTAGGAGCGGTTTGAATCACCAGGTTCAGGGACTTGAAGGGGGCTGTAGATCGCCGCTGGGCGGATCTCCCCAGGCCCCTGAAAGCTAAGATGGAATTTACTCTGTCACAATCTGCTATGCAAACCCAAGATCGTAGCCCCGCCCATACTGCTCTTCCGCTCACCTATCCTAGCCGTCGAGCTACGGCTAGCCGAACCACCGGTGAAACCGATGTGCAGGTAAGTTTAAACCTGGATGGTACCGGCCAGTGTTCGGCCCACACGGGCATTCCGTTTTTGGATCACATGCTGCACCAGATAGCTTCCCATGGGCTGATTGACCTGGAAGTACAGGCTACCGGAGACCTGCATATCGATGACCACCACACCAATGAGGATGTGGGCATTACCCTTGGCATGGCGTTGCATCAAGCCTTGGGCGATCGCAAAGGGATTACCCGCTTTGGTCATTTCCTCGCCCCCCTGGATGAGGCCTTGGTGCAGGTAGCCCTGGACTTTTCTGGCCGTCCCCATCTGAGTTACGGCCTGGAGATTCCCACTCAGCGAGTGGGCAGCTACGATACCCAACTGGTGCGAGAATTTTTTGTGGCGGTGGTTAACCACAGTCAAATGACCCTTCATATTCGTCAGCTTGACGGCATCAACTCTCACCATATTATTGAAGCCACCTTTAAAGCCTTTGCCCGGGCCCTGCGCATGGCGATGGAAGTGGACCCTCGGCGGGCCCACCTGATTCCTAGTTCCAAGGGAGTTTTGTGAACCCGAGGTTAGAGTGAGTGACTTCAGCCTTAATCAATGTTGGCTGGTCGGAGTCGCTCACCCTGGCTAACCCAACCAACGATCTGTGCCGTAGTGAAACCATTGCTCGCCCAACCAAAGGAAACCGATCGCCGCGATTACCCAGGTCAGTCGGTTCAGTTGAGGTATAGATAAAGCCGCTAGTATGGTGCCAATGCCCACAAAGGCATAGGGGCTGCCAAAGTAGTGGCGAGCGGTGCTGTACAGATAGCCCGAGTTTGCTAAAAAGTTAATGACGGAATGGATGCCGGAAAAGGCGATCGCGTACAGCACAGTAAATTGACTCACTAATCGCAGGGCCTGAGCTGGTTGCTGAATGGAGATTGGCCTGAGACTTGGTTTATGCCAGCGACTTAAACCCACCATTAACCCGATAAACAGCAGTGGGTGAATTAGAAAAATGTAGATCCAGGGGCGGCGCGGTAAGACTATGGGTCAACCATGGGTGCTGGCGAAAGACTGCCCACCCGAGCCATCCCAAAGCCAAGAAGAGTAAAGCCGGAGTGTATATTCCTTGGATATCCATCCATAGGGGTAAGCCCATCTTAGGCTATCGCATCCTTCGGTTTTCGTCCGTTATTGAGAGATTAGGGTTGACCCCGAGCAGGAGGTTACAGGCATCGTGTTTGACTCATCGACCGGCTTCTCTCTGCCCAACGGGGCCGATCGCTCGCCGGAGGCCGCCTGGGTAGACAGATCTCCCCTTGAGGGGATTGCCCCCGACCCCAATCAGTTTTTACCCCTGGCTCCTGATTTTGTCCTT
>DVEE01000050.1 GCA_015295885.1 Leptolyngbyaceae cyanobacterium M65_K2018_010 | reverse complement strand
AACCGGGCCAGAAACGGGCAAAATGGTGCGATCGCGGCGGGGGATGGCAAGGTTCCCCTCACCGCGGGGGGGGATGAGGCCCAGTCAGAACAAGGCAAAGGCCGGGCGGAGGCCCTTTCCGACCGGGCCAGTGTGCTACCCCGATCGATTCTGCGCACCGTAGACCGCATTCGCCAGGATCTGGACCCCAATGCGGAGCAAGAAATGGTCCGGGACTTTCGCAGTTCTAAGGCTCGCACCACCAACGCCATTCGCTTTCTGCTGCTGTTGATCATGGTGCCACTGCTGACCCAGCAGTTTACTAAAACCTTTTTGGTCGGCCCCGTGGTAGATCTGCTGCGGGAAGATAAGCAGGCGGACGTGTTCCTCAACCTGGAGATGGAGGAAGATGCCCTCCATGAATTGCAGCGGTTTGAGGAACGGCTCAGGTTTGAAGTGCTAATCGGCAAAGCGCCGCCCCTCTCCGAACTCAGCATTGAGGACCAGGTACGATCGAAGGCCACTGAAATTGAAGAAGAGTATCGCCATCGCAGTGCCGGAGCGATTAAAAACGTCTTCGCTGACATCACCGCTGCGGTGGTCTTCGCGCTCATGCTGATTTACCGCAAGCAGGATGTGGCCACCCTGAAATCCTTTATGGATGAGATTGTCTACGGCCTCAGTGACAGCGCCAAAGCCTTTATCATTATTCTGTTTACCGATATATTTGTGGGCTTCCACTCCCCCCACGGCTGGGAGGTGCTGCTAGAGGGATTATCCAGGCACCTGGGCTTTCCCGCCAATCGAGACTTTATCTTTCTGTTTATCGCCACCTTCCCAGTGATTTTGGATACGGTCTTCAAATACTGGATCTTTCGCTACCTGAACCAGATCTCCCCCTCAGCGGTGGCCACTTACAAGAATATGAACGAGTAGGGGAATTAACATTTCATAAAATTCTGACCGGATCCTTAACCGCAAGTGGGAAGATGCCTTCGAGCTTTAGTGCTAACTTCCCCTTGGCTAGCTAGATCACTGACTGGATAGGCAAGGGTTGCTATGCTTAAGCCAATTGTCCGGGGTGGCTAAACACCCGGCAGCGGCTTTTGGCTAGTCCCTGACTCCGTCTCTGCTCCAACCAGACCTGACTCCCCAAACCTTACTCCTAGGATTTGCCCCTCTGTGTTTGAGTATCTCCCCCCCCTTAACAATCACAATCTTCCCTACCCCGATACGATTCATCCCATCGTGGTGCACTTTGTGATTGCCATGGCCCTATTTGCCTTTGTCTGTGATGTGATTGGCTACGTCACCAAAAACCCGAGGTATTACGAGGTGAGTTGGTGGAACATGGCCTTTGCCACCGTTTCTATCTTTATTGCCGTAATTTTTGGCCAAATAGAGGCTGGTTTGGCAGAGCCCTACCTATCCACCGCCGAGTCCACCCTGAACCTGCACACCATCCTGGGCTGGGGCTTGTCTGGCGTGATTGCGGCGATTACCGGTTGGCGCTACGTGCTGCGCATGCGCGACCCCAAGACCTTGCCCCTGGGCTACCTGGGAGCGGGAGTGTTCTTGACGGGCCTGGTGCTGTTTCAGACCTACCTAGGCGACAAACTGGTGTGGATCTATGGACTGCACACCGTGGAGGTGGTAGAGGCGATTCGTGATGGAGTGCTGTAATGAGTCCCGATTTAATCAACCAACTTGGGGATCAACTGGGGCCCAACGGTTTACCCTA
>DVEE01000082.1 GCA_015295885.1 Leptolyngbyaceae cyanobacterium M65_K2018_010 | reverse complement strand
CCGCCAAAATCATAGATACTGCAGCGGGAGCCTCGCTATGGGCATCGGGCAGCCAGGTATGCAGGGGAAAAATCGGCAGCTTAACCGCGAAGGCCACCAAAAAGGCTGCATACATAAGTAACTGGAAGGAGAGCGAATAATGCTTCTGAGCCAGCTCAGCCAGGTTAAAGGTTACCGTGTCGCCGTAGAAGGCCATAGCTAGAGCCGCCACCAAAATAAAGATGGAGCCAACGGCAGTGTACAGAATGAACTTGGTAGCAGCGTAAAGCCGTTTCTGCCCTCCCCAGATGGAAATGAGCAGGTACACCGGCACCAATTCCAGCTCCCACATCAGGAAGAACATGATCAGATCCTGAGCCAAAAACACCCCTACTTGGGCGCTGTACATAACTAGGAGCAGGCTGAAGTAAAGCCGGGGGCGGCGCGTGATGTTCCAAGAAGCCAGAATCGCCAGGGTGGTGATTAGTCCGCTAAGAACGACCAGGGGCATGGCTAGGCCATCGGCCCCGAGGGCCCAAGTCAATCCAACTTGGGGCACCCAGGTGTAACGCTCTACCAGTTGCAACCCGGATTGATTGAGGTGGTAGAAGTTAGCAAAGGTGTAGAGAATTAACGAAAATTCAATAAATCCGATGCCTAAGGCATACCAACGAATCGTTTGACCATTGCGGTCCGGCAAAACGGGAATCGGCAGGATTGCCAGCAGGGGTAGCAGAACTAGGGTGGTTAGCCACGGAAATTGCTCGATCAGCATAACAATTCTCGTGAAGGTGGTTACAGGACAGCCAGCGCACACGGTATTCCGGTTTTGGGCATCAGGCTCAAGCAAAGAACCCATTCCCAATCAGTGCTGTTCGCGGCGGCCTACCCTAGTGGATGAGGTCGGAGGACTTCAGCGGCAAGAGTCGCTACCCCTAAGCGGGACGACCAATGAATCAAACCGGACTGCGGAAATCGATAGAGAAAAATACCTATCGTGCGCCCACCCACAGTATAGAAAACTTAATAAACGTTTGATAAGCAATTTTTCGCCCAAGATGGCCAAAATCCCTCCTCAGGCAAGCCAAAAGCAT
This sequence comes from Leptolyngbyaceae cyanobacterium M65_K2018_010, assembly GCA_015295885.1. Lineage (GTDB taxonomy): Bacteria > Cyanobacteriota > Cyanobacteriia > Phormidesmidales > Phormidesmidaceae > Nodosilinea. The sequence goes on along the minus strand of DVEE01000082.1, from coordinate 648 downwards.
TGACAGGAAAGGACTTTAGCGTTTCCAGAATTTGAATTAATTAAACTGAGCACTCACATTTATATATGTCAATGATTTGTAATATTAAGCTTTGTAACGTTTTGCGGTCGGTTGCGTGACAGGCGTATGCCAGCTCCTGGTGGCCTGGGGGTGGAACCTAGAATCCAGGTGCCATAGTCAGGGCAGCCAGAAGCCTGAAGGTTTACTAGCCTCGTCGAGGCTGCGGCTTCTCCTCCATCACCTTGGCCGCTGGCACTGGTCTGCTAAGAGGAGATGAATCTCCACACCTCTTATTTAGCAACAGTTTGAGATAATTGGCCCTGGAGTCCTGAAAATACCTGTTTCACAAGGCTTTCAGAGATCTGCCATCGGTTAACGAACCAGTGCCTGGCCGCTCACTCCCTTAGCCCCTTAGCCCCTTAGCGACGAGCAGTCGAAGCGATTTGCCGAGCAGGTAAGATAGCCTTTTGGCTTAGATAGTCATGGATTTGACGCGGTTTCATCCAGCACAAATCCTTGGCTAGGTCATGGACTTGTACCGATCGCCCGTTGGAACTGTGCAGGCAATCACGCAGAATCCCTAAAATTTTTGGTTCGGCCACGAGTACCAGGGTGTTGAGTTCGTGGGCAGAAATCATCTCATCCATT
>DVEE01000275.1 GCA_015295885.1 Leptolyngbyaceae cyanobacterium M65_K2018_010 | reverse complement strand
AGGCAGAAGTCCGTAGGGCGTAGCCCGTGCGCAGCAGGCAGAAAGGAAATCCCCTTTTACTCAGGCTTTTCAGCCACAAAAATAGTAGCCCTATTTCCGCCGCAAGGTACTAAGGTACTAGGGTGAAAACCCTGCCTACCGGCGTAGGGCAGCCAGGTGAGCAATTTTCTCGGACTGTTGCTGAACCTGGGCTGAGAGCGAGTCGCAGACTAACTCGCACAACTCAAATACAAAGGAGTTGGCAATTTGGTAGTACACACAGACTCCCTGTTGCTGACGGCTAACGATGCCTGCCTGGGCAAGAATCTTCAGATGTTTAGAAACGTTGGCCTGGCCTAACCCCGTGGCTGCGATAATTTCAGTGACATTTTTAGGGCCAGTCTTGAGGGAGCACACAATCTGCAGGCGGCTGGCCTCGGAGAGCACCTTAAAAAAGTCAGCCACCAGTTGCAGGGTTTCAGGAAATAGGTTCACGAATCGACAATCACCTTTTAGATTTGAGGACTGGGGTAGTTCAGTAGCGGTGAATCGGGCCATAGACTGAGCAGGGGGAAGGCTGCGGAAGGTTAAGAGTTTATTTTATTACTGCTCAGTAGTATAGCAGTTCTTTCCCGGTGGCATCGGGTCAGGCCAGCTTAGCCCTTCACGCCGCTGGCGGTTTCCGTCGGGACGATGTAGCGCTGGAGCAGCACAAACACTAGAATGGCCGGCAGAACTGAGAGTACTGAGCCGGCCGCAATTAAACGCCAATCGAGGGAAAAGCTACCGGCTAACCGGGCTACCCCCAGGGGCAAGGTGTAGCGTTCTGGACGGTCTAACAAAATCAAGGGCCAGAGAAACTCCCCCCAGGTGCCAATGAAAACGAAAATGCCCAGGGTGACCAGGGCTGGCCGGGTGGCGGGGATCATCACATTCCACCAGAGGCCCAGGTCAGAACAGCCATCCAGGCGGGCGGCTTCCTCAAGTTCCTTGGGCACCCCCTGAAAGGCTTGCCGCATCAAAAAAATGCCAAAGGCTGAGGCCAGATAGGGCAGAATCAGCCCCAGGTAAGTATTTCGCAACCCTAGGTTAACCGCCAAGATATACAGGGGAATCATAACCACCTGGAACGGAATGATCAGGGTGGCGATAATCAGCCCCAGGATCGCCTCTCGGCCAGGAAAGGTGAGGCGTGCCAGGGGATAGGCGGCCAGGGAACACAGCAGCAGGTTGAGAACAACGGTAAGCACCGCCACGATGGTGCTATTCACGAAGTATTGCAGGAATGGGTGACTTTGCCAGACTTGCCGGTAGTTGGCCAGGGTCGGACTCTGCGGTAAGAGCTGGGGGGGAGTGGCGAGTAAATTTTCCGTGGGCCCCTTGAAGGAGGTGCTGAGCAACCACACCATGGGAAAAACCATAATCCCGGCGATCGCGAGGAGTAACCCATACCAGGCCAGGGTGCGCCAGTGGGGCCAACGGCCAAGTTGTCCTGCTAGGGTACTGGGTTCTGGCACGATTCAGTCCCCCTCCAGCTAGCCTAGGGGCAGGGTTTGCAGCAGCCAGAACCCGGCAAAGGACTCACTCTCAGGACGAGTTTGCACACCCAGGAAGTGAATTTGGTTCGTTTTGGCCTTGGCGGCCTCAAAGGCTTGGGCTTCGGCTAGCAGGTTGGGCGAGGTTAAATTGGCCAGAACCCAGCTGTCGGTTGCCCCAGTTTCTAGGATGAGTTGGGGTGTTTT
>DVEE01000434.1 GCA_015295885.1 Leptolyngbyaceae cyanobacterium M65_K2018_010 | reverse complement strand
TACCAGTTAATCCGAGGCCCAATATCCACAGTCAAATTACTGCCGACGGGGAACAAGTAACTGAACTCCCGAACCGTGACATCCCAAGCATTAGGAGACCCATTTTGAAAGGTGAAGGGCACCCCAAAGGTATTGAATAACCCCGCTGAAGCATACAGGTTGCCAGGCCCAGTACCGGCCCCCGCAGCTAGCTGAATCCTCAGTCGGTCTTTGCCTGTAAAGGAGGTGTCAAAGTTAAGCCAGGTTAAACCGCTCACAGTAGTGCCTGGGTCGCGATCAATAGTCCGTACTACCGGCTGCCCTGTGACCGGATCCCGCGCTCCAACAAAGACGTTGATCCCTTCGGCCAAAACTGGCCCGTTGGCAAATCCAAAGGCCATGTTCATCCAGGCTTGCCCCCGCAGCTTAGTCACGGTGGAGAATTGCTGAGCCCGGAGTTGGGCTACGTCCGCTTCGAGGATATCCACCCGGCCCTTAATAGTGGCTAGTTCGGCGGCAAATTCCTCTTGGAGGCGACTAATTGCTGCTAAATCCTCTGCAGAAATCTGATCGAGCCCCCCTAGGGTAGTGACAATGACGTCTAAACAGGCATTCAAACCGGCGGCAAACTCAAATCGGGTCAGGCTGCGCTGCCCTCGAAAGGTTCTATCTGGGTAGCCCTGAATACAGCCGTAGTTTTCCACCAGACTACTCAAGGCTTGGTAGGCCCAGTCGCTCGGCAGCACATCGGTGAACTGAGATACCTGGGTAACTTGGGCCAGATCGGTTGCGGTGGTGCGAACTCTGCCATTCTCCTCCAGGGCTGCTTCTAAGTCGCTCACCCGGAACATGGCTGTGGCCTCAGCGTCACTGTATTCCACAGAGGCCGTATTTTCTAAGGGCAAGGCCGTGGCCTGGTTAGGGTCTCCAGCGGGAACCAATACGGGCATCTTTGACTCCGCCAAAGCAGCCTCTGCCGTGTCACCAACCGGGGCGTCTACCCCACTTTCGGTTACCGGTTGGTTAGCTAAAAGCTGATCTGAACTGGGGTTTGCCGTTAGTTCATCGGAGGCTAAGGAAGTGGCCTGACTGCCGTGATCGGGAAGTAGGATTTTAGGCTCAAACTCTGCTGCGGCCTCGGCTGATTTAGCCCCTGCTAGGGGCGCTAGCAAAAGGGCCAAAGCCACGAAACTGAATCGCAATTGGGTCAGGCAAAAGAGACGTAAAGACGCCCCTAAGGTACTCAGGTTCAACATTCGTTCGATCTCCTCACACCAAAACTAAATAAACAAAACTCCTCAAATTGCGCCCTGATTAAACTAGCTAGTCGGGTTCTAGCAACCGGCCAATTAGGCGAGTTGCCCTCTACATTGGCAAGCACAAAGGTGGGGAAATAGCTGAGCGTGCTGGATATTTCTAGTTGTCTTCCATTAGAGTTAGCAAAAACAAGGCCAGCGGCTGAATGCAGGGTCAAGATAGCTGAATGAAAGCCACCCTCAATGGGGAGGATGGCTACCCCGATCAGGGAAATTAAAAACCTGGGCCAGGTTAAGAACTAGCTCAGTCAGAGCGCAGGCCCCTTCGGGATCTAAGCCTTGTACCAGACCGGCACCTTGCCCTAGGAATTAGACTCAGAGATGGCTTCCCGATAGGAAGGAACCTTGGGGCGCCCCGGCAAAAAGGTGTTCAGAAGGATGGCCGCCAGACCTCCGGTAGAGATACCAGAGGAGAAAACGTTTTTAA
>DVEE01000568.1 GCA_015295885.1 Leptolyngbyaceae cyanobacterium M65_K2018_010 | reverse complement strand
CTGGAGGGATTGCTCACCGCCCTAGGAAACCTGGATGCCATCATTGATATTCTCCGCCATGCGCCCGATGGCACCACCGCCAAGCAGCGGTTTCAGCAGCAGTTCAACCTCAGCGAACGGCAGTCCGACGCGATTTTGGCCATGCCGCTGCGTAAGCTCACCGGCATGGAAAGGCAGGGCTTAGAAGAGGAGTTTAGGGAATTCACCCAACGCCGGGATGAACTCCAGCGGCTCCTCTCAGACCGCAAGGAACTGCTCAAGGCTATGAAAAAAGAGCTGCGAGGGCTGCGCAAAAAATTTGGAGATCCCCGCCGTACCCGCATTCAAACCGAGGCGGAGCGGGCCGAGGAATTCCAGCAGGTTGAGGAGATCATTGCGGAGACCGGAGAGGAAGCTGTGGTGATCGAGTTCACCCAAAAGGGATACGTTCGGCGTTACGGCCAGCGAGCCTACCAGCGGCGCCAAGCTCGCCTCGAGGTGGACGCCAATCCCCAACTCCATGAGGTTGAGGACGACCCCACTAGCCAGGTCGAAGCCGCCCTCACTAGCCAGGAGATCCTCACCCTCACCCGGGATGGACGAGCCTTTACCCTCACCGTTGACGAGGTTCCTGCCAACTCTCGCCAGGGTAAGGGCGTGCCCCTGGTTAACCTGCTACCCGACTCGGTGCCCCCTGAGGCTGAGGCCATCGTCGCCCAGATGGTGCTGCGGGAGGATTACCTCGACCGTGATCTGATTTTGGTCAGCCAAAAGGGCAAAATTAAGCGCATCCCGCTGCAGGAATTCACCCACCTGACCGGGCGAGGCCTCACCGCTATGAAGGTGAAGGAGGGCGACGAGTTGGCCTACGTGGCCATCGCCCAGGAGGGGGATGACATGGTGCTGGGTACCTCCGGCGGCCGCCTATTGCGCTTTCCCATCGACGATGACAATCTACCGATCATGGGCCGGGCGGCCCTGGGCCCCCAGGGCATTCGCCTGGGTAAGCAGGAAACTTTGGTGGGGTGCGTGGCGGTTGAATCGGGCTATGACTGTGTGCTCATGCTTTCGGCGGCAGGCTACGGTAAGCGCTTACCGGTGGAAACCCTGCGGGTAACCCGACGGGGGGATATTGGCACCCAATCCTTTCAGTTCAGCCTCAAGACCGATCGCCTGGTGGCGGTCATTCCCGCCACGTCCCACAGTTCCATCACGGTCTTGACCAGCGCCGATCGCGCCGCCACCCTCCCCATCGACTCGATCCCACGCCAGGGGCGGACGGGGGAGTGCGATCGCCTGGTCAAACCTAAGCAGGGCGAAACCATCACCCAGGTGATCCGCCTCTGCCCCTTAGACAATGGCGAGGCGGTTAAACCCTCCACGGAAGAAGAGTAGGGAGGAGTAGGGTAGATCTGACAAGGTGAGTTCCGGCAGGACATCCGTGCCGTGATGTACCAGGTTAGCCTGTAGGCTCTAAGATCGTTACTACTCGCTTGCCCAGTCTGCCGTGGCCCACGTTGTCATTGAAAACCTCTATAAAACCTTTCCTAAGCCTCGCCAGACCAGGACGACGGCTAGGGCTGCCGCTGACAGCGACCACGAAGGAGCGGTGCTGAAGCGCATCAACCTCACCGTTGCGGATGGAGAATTTATAGTCCTGGTAGGGCCGTCGGGGTGTGGCAAAAGTACGCTGCTACGGCTGATTTCGGGCTTGGAGACCATTACCGCCGGGAATATTTGGGTGGGCGATCGCAGGGTCAATGATCTACCCCCCAAGCAACGGGATATCGCCATGGTGTTTCAGAGCTACGCCCTCTACCCTCACCTGAGCGTTTACGACAACCTGGCCTTTGGCCTCCGTCGTATGGGGGCTGACCTAGACAAGGCCCTACCGGATCTGACCGCTAACCTACCGCCTGAGGCCGACGGCGGTACCTTGGCCAACTTGGAGTTGGGGCGTCTACTGGCCACCAGCCATTGGTGGGAAAAACCTCTGGTTGCCGTTACCCGGCGATTGCCCCCTGGCCTGCGCTACGTATCTGAGGCCGAGCGCCTGATTGATGACCGAGTGCGGGCCGTAGCTAAAATGCTGCAGTTGGATAGTCTCCTTAACCGGTTGCCTCGACAACTCTCGGGGGGGCAAAAACAACGGGTTGCCCTGGGACGGGCCATGGCCCGCAACCCCCAGGTGTTTTTGATGGATGAACCCCTCTCTAACCTGGATGCCAAGCTGCGCCTAGAAACCCGCGCTCAAATCGTCAACCTTCAGCGCCAGTTGGGCATCACGACCCTCTATGTCACCCACGACCAGATAGAGGCGATGACCATGGGCCATCGAATTGCAGTCATGCACCAGGGGCAAATTCAGCAGCTGGCTCCCCCCTTGGATCTCTACAACCACCCTGCCAATCGCTTTGTCGCCGAGTTTATTGGCTCACCGCCGATGAACTTTATCCCTGTTCAACTCCAGGCTCCCTATCTGGTAGTGCATCCAGAATTTCGCCTCACCCTCCCCAGCGACTGGGACGATCGCCTGCAACCCTACGAAGGTCATCGGGTATGGCTCGGCATTCGCCCCGAACACCTGAGTTTATCGCTGCCAGCTCCCAAAAATATTCGGGGCCAGGTGCTTCACCTAGAAGCCCTAGGCAGCGAAACCTACCTGACGGTCAAGACGCCATCCCTAACCCTGAAGGCCAAAATTCCCCCCGATCAGACCATCCAGATAGGAGCTGAGGTCTGGCTGGCGATCGCCCCCGAAAAGGTGCATCTGTTTGATCCGGACACAGAACGATCGCTGGGGGGCAGTTCTTCTGAGCTGGCCTAAAAGTCAATGGCTCTGGACCGGAGCCCAGCTAAAAGCGATCCTTCTGACCCCGGAGGCGAGCAAAGGTTTGCACGGGGTTTTGGCTACCGACCGCCGCCTGTAGGGTCGGCTGATCCCACCGGAGGAAGGGGTTAGTCAACTTTTCCAAGCCTAGCACCGAGGGCACCGTGGGTTGGTTTTGTCGTCGAGCTTCCTGCACGTCCTGTAAGCGCTGTCGCAGGACAGCATTATCCCCCTCAACCGTAACTGCAAATTGGAGGTTCTTCAGGGTATATTCGTGGGCACACCAGACCCGGGTTTGATCAGGCAGTTGTCTCAGCTTGGTCAGAGAACTCACCATGTCAGCTGGGGTGCCTTCAAACAGTCGCCCACAACCACCAGCAAATAAGGTATCGCCGCAAAACAGCTCGCCCCACTCGGAACCAGCCATTGGTGGAAAATAGTAGGCAATGTGGGCTCGGGTATGACCGGGGACAAAAATCACTTCCCCCCGCTCATCCCCAAAGGAAACGGTATCCCCCGGCTTGAGGAAGATGTGCTGGCCCGGAATCCGCCCCCGGTCCTCAGCTCCACCATAGACCACCGCCTGGGAAAATTGCTCCAGTAGGCGTTGATTCCCCCCCACATGGTCACTGTGGTGATGGGTATTGAAGATAGCAGTTAGGGTAGCCCCCAAATCTGCTAAACATTGAATGACCGGTGCAGAATCTCCCGGATCCACGACGGCCGCCCTGTTGTGGGTCGGATCATGGAGGACAAAGATGTAATTGTCGTGAAACGCCTTAAGTCGATGGATTTCCACCGGCGGTTGCCCCCTTGCTGCTATGACTGAACATCTCCTAGTACTTCAAAGCGGAAATAGGCCTACCCCTCGCACCTCTGGATTGCCTTAACCCCTAGGGGATTCCCTTTCATTCTGGTACTACGCACGGGCCAAGCCCTACATCCTTCCCCTACTAGGCTCATCCCTACCCCTCGTTGCCTGGGCCCAACCCGGCCTGTTCGATCACCGCTATGGCAGGCTGCCAGCGATAGCGACTCAGGTCAATGCGACCCCGGGGATCAAATTCAATCCCTTCCGCCTCTAGCAGGGCCCGCTGCAGATAGTCAGTGCCGTGGCGGCAGGGGGAATGGGAGACCGCCCCCTGAGCGTTAATGACCCGCTGCCAGGGAATATCATCGCTGTCCATATCCACCCGGTAGAGGGCATAGCCCACCAACCGGGGCTTACCCATGAGGCCCGCCAGTTCGGCGACCTGGCCGTAGGTCGCCACCCGGCCCGGGGGAATTTGCCGCACGATGGCGTAGATGCGATCGTAGGTGGCCATGGGTTAGCCTCGGCCCTGCCAATTCTGGGGCGATCGCAGCACTACCACCGAAAATTCAGCCAGGGTAATGCAATCATCGGGCAGGTATCCATGGGCATCCTCCACGAAGCCCGCTTCCTTCTGGGTATCAATCACTAACTTCCAGGTACGCATTTTAACGGTGTGGGGAATGTGAAACTCCTGGGCCGCGGGTTGGGCATTAAACATCAACAAAAAGCTATCGTCCAACAGCCGTTCTCCCTTAGGGCTGGGGTTCATTAGCTCCTCGCCATTGAAGAACACGCAGATGGCCTTGGCATCGCCGTCATGCCATTGAGCTTCACTAATTTCGTGACCGCTGGGGTTGTACCAGCCAATGTCATGGATCCCCGAACCATGGATCTCTCGTCCCTGGAACCAGTGACGACGGGACAGATTGGGATGGGCTCGCCGGAGTTGAATCAACTGGCGGGTGAAGTCTAGCAATTGCTGACCATCCCCACTGAGGTTCCAGTCGTACCAGGAGAGCTCGCTGTCCTGGCAGTAGGTGTTATTGTTGCCCTGTTGGGTACGGCCTAGTTCGTCGCCGCCCAGCATCATCGGCACCCCCTGGGAGAGGAAAAGGGTGGTGAGAAAGTTGCGCTGTTGCCGTTGGCGCAGGGCTAGAATGGCGGGATCATCGGTTTCCCCCTCCACCCCACAATTCCAGGAACGGTTGTAGCTCTCGCCGTCCCGATTGTCTTCCAAGTTGGCTTCATTGTGTTTTTCGTTGTAGCTGACCAGATCCCTGAGGGTAAAGCCATCATGGCAAGTGATGAAGTTAATGCTGGCGTGGGGCCGCTTGCCATTGATCTGGTAAAGATCCGAACTGCCAGTAATGCGAAAGGCAAATTCCCCCAGACGGCAGTCATGATCTCGCCAGAAGTCGCGCATGGAATCCCGATACTTGCCGTTCCACTCGGACCAAAGCAGAGGAAAATTACCGACCTGGTAGCCCCCGGCCCCCAAATCCCAGGGCTCAGCAATCAGCTTGGTGGTCGATAGCACCGGATCCTGATGAATAATGTCGAAAAAAGCCGCCAGATCAAACCGGAAGCCATCCACATGCATCTCCTGCACCCAGTAGCGCAGGCTATCCATAATCAGCTTGAGCACCTGGGGATGACGCACGTTCAGGGAGTTGCCACAGCCAGTAAAGTCCATGTAATAGCGGGGGGACTCTTCCCCCAGGCGGTAGTAGGCGGTGTTGTCAATCCCTCGCAGGGTTAGGGTTGGCCCCAGATGATTGCCCTCGCCAGTGTGGTTGTAAACCACATCCAGGATGACCTCAATCCCAGCCCGATGCAGGGCCTTAACCATCTGCTTGAACTCATTCACCTGCTCTCCGGCCTGACCAGAAGCGCTATAGCCCGAGTAAGGGGCAAAGTAACTGAGCGAGTCATAGCCCCAGTAGTTGCGCAATCCCGTACCCGCCAAATGTCCCGGCAGAGCATGGAAATGGTGTACGGGTAGCAGTTCCACAGCGGTAATGCCCAGGGTTTTCAGGTAATCCCCCATGACTGGGTGGCCCAGACCCGCGTAGGTGCCTCGCAAAGCCTCTGGCAAGTCAGGGTGGCACTGCGTCAACCCCTTAACGTGGGTTTCGTAAATGATAGTGCGATGCCAGGGAGTCTCAGGATGGCGATCGTCCTGCCAATCAAAGCTAGGGTCAACAACGATCCCCTTCGGGACGTAGGGGGCACTATCCACCTCAGAAAAAGAGAGGTCTGTGTCGTCATGGACAATTTCGGCCATGTTGTAGCCAAAAATCGCCGGGTGAAGCTGAACATCACCCTCTAGGGCCCGGGCATAGGGATCGATCAGTAACTTGTGGGGGTTAAAGCGATGGCCCTTAGCCGGCTCGTAGGGACCGTGAACGCGGAAGCCATAGCGCTGTCCTGGCTCCACTCCAGGTACGTAGCCATGCCAAACGTAATTTTCCACCTCTTCCGCTTTCAATGGGATGCGAGTTTCGCCTCCTTCCGGATCAAATAGGCACAGATCCACCGCTGTAGCATTCTCAGAAAAGAGCGCAAAGTTAGTCCCTGAACCATCCCAGGTAGCCCCCAGCGGGTGAGGACGACCGGGCCAGACCGGCATTGCCATGGTGACTATCGGTGCCAAGCACCATTAAAACTATCCTTACCTTCAGATTAACAGGCTTACCTGGCGGGTCAGCCTAATTCTTGGCCCTGGCCTGACCTAAAAGGGATTGACGAATTTGATCAGCGGTCATGAAACAGTACTGGGGTGGATAATTTTCTCTGGCCTGGGCCACCAGTTGGTTAAATTCCCCAGGCTCAGGGGCCTGCAGGCGACCTAGCAGGGCGTAGCTGATCAACCCCAAATATTCGCGGATGGCCAGAAAGGATCGCTCGTGGTGGGCCACCCAATTGGGAAGGGGTTCCATCCAGGGAGTGACCGTGAAGCCAAAGCCCTTAAAAGTTAACCAGGCTCTCAACATGTGGGGCTGATCGGTAAGCAATAGGATTCGTTTGAACCCCTGGTCACCTAGGGCGGCTACCGCCAATTCCGCCTCGTGTTTAGTTGTCCTGGCGCAGACCGCACTGGTCAACCGATCAGTGGCCAGGTGGCGTTGTTCTAATTCAGCAAACACTCTGCGGGCCCCGCTCTGCCCCATAATCAAAAGCTGGTCAGCTCGGCCTGCTTCAAACAAAGTAACGGCCGAATGGTAACGATCCCCCTCGGCTTCCCGAGGGCGAGCCAGTACCACAATGGCATCGACGGTTTGGCCGGTATCTTGGGGAACAAAGTGGGTCAGCAACCGGGTTGCGGGGATAGAAAACAGAGGAGAGACGACGAACCAGTAAGCCCCGAGCAGCAACACCCCGGTCAACATCATGGAACGCCGGTAGCGGGGGGTGCTGGCCAACATAGCAACGGCCGTAAAGACTACCAGGGTTAGGGTGACGGCCTTAGCGCTAGACAGCCAGTTATAGAGTCCCCAGGTCAATTGGGTCCAGCGGGCCGCAATCAAAGCGCGAA
>DVEE01000299.1 GCA_015295885.1 Leptolyngbyaceae cyanobacterium M65_K2018_010 | reverse complement strand
CCCCTGGTTTCTCATGGGGGACGTTAACCCGAAAGCTCCTTCAGGCAAGCCTTCCGGATCTAACCTAGGGATTATGGGTTTCAGCTCCAAGACAACGTATTTTCAAGGTTTTTGGGACTTGTGTCAGGCAACCAGCGAGCGATCTCGGCGGCGTGACCAGTTAATAAGTTAATGAGGTAGACGGTTGAACGATCTGAGCGGAGTTACCACAATTGTCTGCTGCCGCTTATCCTAGTCGGTCTTCACTCCAGTTAGCCCCGGCCGGCCAGGCGGTGGTGGTTAATCCCCATAGATTCGCTCCACGGAAAAGTCGGTAATGGTGTCCTCGAAACGATTCAGCAGGAGTCGCATTTCAGCGTAGGCTCGGGCTGCAGAGACCCCGAGCGGAGTCGGGCATTGCACCTGCAGCAAGGTTTGAAAGGTTTCGTAGGTGGCGTGGGTATAGAGTTTCTGTTCGCACTGGGGGCTGATGAAGCCTTCGATGGCCAACTGGTTGAGGGCCGCAATTCCCAGCGGGCTTTGCAGAATGATGCGCCAAATTAGGGCCTGATCTGGCTCGCTAGCCGGTTGCCAGGGGGCTGATAGTGGATCAGCTGCTGAGCCCAGGGCTGCGGCACGAGAGCTAGTCACCCAAGCCAGCATCCCTAAAGCTACCACTAAGCCGGTCAGTCTGGGGCGACGTTGGGGTTGGCCCAATCCCTTAGCCATGGCCTTAGCGATCGCCTAGGAATTTTTCGCGCAGCAGTTGCAACCCAAACAGCAGGATAAACATGGGATTGTTCACCAGATACCGTCGCCAGAGCCGACCCGGCTCCTGGCTGAGGCGATAGAGCCACTCGAGCCCCAGGTTCATCATCCAGCGGGGAGCCTGGGAAACCTCGCCACTGAAAAAGCTAAAGGCCGCTCCCACTCCAATCATCACCGCCTTAACCTGGCCCAGTTGGCTGTGCATCCACTGCTCTTGTTTAGGGCAGCCTAGCCCCACAAACACCACCCGAGCGCCGGATTGACGAATGCGATCGGCATCCTCGGCGATTTCTGCGGGGGAAAGGGGGCGAAAGGACGGGGCATGGGTGCCCGCAATGATCAAGCCGGGAAAGTGCTGTTGTAGATAAAGGTTAAGTTTCCCTAGGGTGGCCTCGGTGCCGCCATAGAGGTAAATGGGGAGGCCAACCTGGGCCGCTCGTTGACACCAGGCCAGCATTAAATCGGGGCCATAGACGCGGCTTTGTCCCTTAATGCCCAACCAACGTAGCCCCCACACCAGGGGCATACCATCGGGGGTAACCAGGGCGGCCCGGTCCACAATGGCCTGGTAGTTGGGGTTTTGGTAAGCGGTCATGACCACATGGACATTGGCAGCGACCACGTAGCAAGAGCGCCGAGCTTCAGCCCAGGCTTGGATGCGATCGCAGGCATCCCCGTAGCTAGTCGCATCCACCCTTGTGGTCAAAATTTGTCGCGCCGTTCTGCGAAGGCGGGGTAGTGCCCTACCGCGGCGCCGGAGGGAAGTTAAGCGGGCCCTGGACGCAGGGGTGGGGGTAAGGCCGATGGAACTAGAAGGCGGTAAGGTCATTGGGGGGTGGATCTAGTGGGGCCGGTCAGACACCCTGCCAGGGGGCGACAACCTAAGATGTTCCTAGGATGCCCTAATCCCCAGGGATTTGTTGCACCCCTGGATGGAATCTGGAGATGAGACCTGGGCTTTTAGGCCGGCAAGCCTCGGCTG
>DVEE01000010.1 GCA_015295885.1 Leptolyngbyaceae cyanobacterium M65_K2018_010 | reverse complement strand
GGCACCCACCAAAAAACCGTGGTGTTCATCTCCCACCAAATGTCCGCCGCCGCCACGGCTGATCGCATTTTTGTGATGGATCGGGGTCAGATTGTTCAAACGGGTACCCACGCCGACCTGCTGCACCAGGGGGGCCTGTATCGAGACCTATGGGAGCAACACCAGTTAGAAGCTCGCCTGGCCTAACCGGCCCAATCCCCCTCAGGGCCGGGGCACACCGGTTAGGGGATGAAGCCATCATCGGCTGAGGCTACTGCCCTCCTCTCCTGGCCCCGATACCATTAAGTCGCTCCCCTAAATTATCAGCATTTGAGGAAAAGTATGGGTTCCGCAGCTAAGTCCTATGGGATTATTGGTTGGCGCGAATGGATAGCGCTACCGGCCTTGGGTGTTCATGCCATTAAGGCCAAGGTAGATACCGGGGCGCGATCCTCTGCCCTCCATGCCTTTGATCTGGAACACTTCCAGCACAATGACCAGGCCATGGTGCGGTTCCAGGCTCACCCGATCCAGCGGGACGATCGGTATATTGTGATGGCTGAGGCAGTGCTTTTAGAAGAGCGGGTGGTACGTAACTCTGGGGGACAGGAAGAACTGCGGCCCGTGATTGAAACCAGCGTTCAGATCGGCTCACAGCTCTGGAGCATCGAACTCACCCTGACCAATCGAGATGAAATGGGGTTTCGCATGCTCCTGGGTCGGCAAGCCGTGCGCCGTCGCTATCTGGTTGATCCAGGTCACTCTTACCTGCAACCCTTGCCAGAGGAAAATCTCCCCTATCTCCATCCCTAGCCCGCTTGACCTGTCTACCCCCCTCCCATCACTTCCCATGCAAAAAAAGATTGTTATTTTATCCAGGGATGCCACCCTCTACTCAACCCGGCGCTTAAGGGAAGCTGGGGAGATGCGGGGCCACGAGATGCAGGTGATTGACCACATGCGCTGCTACATGAACATTACCTCCCACAAGCCTAAGGTGATGTACCAGGGCAAGCCCCTAGAGGGGGTGGATGCGGTGATCCCTCGCATTGGGGCATCCCACACGTTTTATGGCACGGCGGTGGTGCGCCAGTTTGAGATTATGGGCGTGTTTACCGCCAACACCTCCATGGCAATTTCTCGATCGCGGGATAAACTGCGATCGCTGCAAATTATGGCCCGCCGAGGGATTGGCCTACCCGTTACCGGTTTTGCCCATTCCACCAAGGACATTGAAGGGGTAGTGGATATTGTGGGCGGGGCTCCCCTAGTCATTAAGCTCCTGGAGGGCACCCAGGGCATTGGGGTGGTCCTGGCCGAAACCCACCAGGCGGCCAAGTCTGTCATCGAGGCCTTTCGCGGCCTCAACGCCAACATTCTGGTGCAGGAATTTATCAAAGAAGCCGGCGGCATGGATATCCGCTGCTTTGTGATTGGCGATAAGGTAGTGGCGGCCATGAAACGCCAGGGGGCGCCGGGGGAATTTCGCTCTAACCTGCACCGGGGCGGTTCTGCCACTAAAGTACGCCTTACCCCGGAGGAGCGCAGCACCGCCATTCGCGCTGCCAAGGCCATGGGATTGCGGGTAGCTGGGGTGGATTTGCTGCGGTCTAACCACGGCCCCGTGGTGATGGAGGTTAACTCCTCCCCTGGCCTAGAGGGGATTGAAAAAGCCACCGACATTGACGTGGGTGGCAAAATCATCGACTTTGTGGTTAAGCATGCCGCCCACAATAAGTCGAACAGCGATCGCATCAAGTACTGACCCCAAGCCCCGGGCCCCCACTAATCCCCAGTAGGTGAGCACACCCGGGCCGACCGACCGGGCCCCTGCTGCCGCAGAGCGACCAGATAATCTTCCAACTCTGTAAAGGCCGCCGGATTGAGGCTGTAGTAAACCCAGCGACCCTCCTGACGAGCGGTGATTAGCCCCGCCGCTCGGAGGGTTTTGAGATGAAAGGACAGCTTAGATTGGGCAATCCCCATGCGATCGCACAGGTCGCACACACACATTTCCTGCTGTTGCAGTAACTCAACCACTTCGAACCGAAAAGGATCGGCCAACGCCTTAAATTTGGCAATCACCGTCGCGGCATGGGTTGGAAAAGAGGTGAGCATGGCCAGGACCAAACGTCGATCTGCCTTTAATCTACCTCTCCCAGTTCCCCG
Organism: Leptolyngbyaceae cyanobacterium M65_K2018_010; assembly: GCA_015295885.1. Classification (GTDB taxonomy): domain Bacteria; phylum Cyanobacteriota; class Cyanobacteriia; order Phormidesmidales; family Phormidesmidaceae; genus Nodosilinea. Next base: position 5,042 of record DVEE01000010.1, on the reverse strand, counting down.
GTGGTTGAACTGGCCATAAAAAGGGCCCAGTAGGGCTACGGGTGTACTGCACCTTGCCGTGGGTTGCGAACATTTCATCGATCCGCTGGGGTCGAAGGGGTTGGGGGAAAGGGGATGGATGGGGGATGAAAACAAAAAAGAGGCGATCGTGCGATCGCCTCTGGTCACATCAACGAAGGCTGAACCGCCTAGCTCAGTAAGGCCTTAGCCCGGCTCACCACATTGGCGACGGTGTAGCCAAACTTCTCCATCACCAGGCCACCGGGGGCCGAGGCCCCGAACCGCTCGATGCTAATCACATCGCCCGCGGCACCGACGTAGCGGCACCAGCCCATGGCGATACCCGCTTCTACGGCCAGACGCTTGGTTACGGCCTTAGGTAAAACAGACTCCTGGTAGGCGGCATCCTGGGCATCGAACAACTCCCAACAGGGCATGGAGACCACCCGCACCTGGGTACCCGCGGTCCGCAGTTCCTGGGCGGCATCCACACAGAGGCTGACCTCGCTGCCAGTGCCGATCAAAATCAGGTCAGGGGTACCCTCGCAGTCATCGACGATGTAGGCGCCCTTGGCCACCCCGGCAATGGAGGAACCGGGAAGATTGGGCAGGTTTTGACGGCTGAGGGCCAGCAGGGTTGGGGTCTGGCGGTGCTCCACGGCCACCTTGTAGGCGCCGGAGGTTTCGTTGCCATCGGCGGGGCGAATCACCAACAGGTTGGGAATGGCCCGCAGAGAAGCCAGGGTTTCCACCGGTTGGTGCGTGGGGCCATCTTCCCCCAGCCCAACGGAATCGTGGGTCATGACGTAGATCACCCCGGCCTGGGAGAGGGCCGACAGGCGAATGGCCGCCCGCATGTAGTCGGCAAAGACCAGGAAGGTAGCGCAGTAGGGAATTAACCCTGAGTTGTGCAGGGCGATGCCGTTACAGATGGCTCCCATGCCATGCTCCCGCACCCCAAAGCGCAGGTTGCGGTTTTCGTAGTGTCCCCTTTGAAAGTTGCCGGAAATCTTCAACTCCGTCAGGTTGGAGTGGGTGAGGTCGGCGGAACCGCCGATCAGTTCAGGCAGCGCCGGGGCCAGGGCGTTGAGGGTAATCTCTGAGTGCTTGCGGGTAGCCAGGGCCTTGTCTTCTGGGGTGTAGGTGGGCAGGCTGTCGGCCCAACCTACAGGCAGTTGACCCGCCAGCATCCGCTCAAATTCCGCCGCCTCGGTCGGATACTGGGTGCGGTAGGTGGCCAGGGTTTCTTCCCACTCGGCCTGCAGGCTAGCCCCGCGTTCCACCGCTTGCCGCATGTGGTTGAGGGCCTCGGCGGGCACCTCAAACTCACCGTAGGTCCAGCCAAGGTTAGCACGGGTGAGTTTGATTTCCTCTGCCCCCAGGGCTGCCCCATGCACCCCGGCGGTGTTTTGCTTGTTGGGCGAACCGTAGCCGATGGTAGTGGTCACCTTAATCAGCGAGGGGCGGTCGGTCACTGCCTTAGCCGTTTCAAGGGCCTGGGCGATCGCAGCCAGATCCCTATTGCCATTTTCCACATGCTGTACATGCCAGCCGTAGGCCTCAAACCGCTTGGCCACATCTTCGGTAAAGGCAATTTCCGTGGACCCGTCGATGGAGATGTGGTTGTCGTCGTAGAGGGCAATCAGCTTACCCAGCCCCAGGTGACCGGCCAGGGAGCAGGCTTCGCCGGAAACCCCTTCCATGTTGCAACCATCACCCAGAATCACATAGGTGTAGTGATCCACCAGGGTACAGTCGGACCGATTAAAGCGGGCGGCCAGGTGGGCCTCGGCCATGGCTAGCCCGACGGCATTGGCGATGCCCTGACCGAGGGGGCCAGTGGTCACTTCTACCCCAGGGGTTTCAAAGTTTTCCGGGTGGCCGGGGGTGCGAGAGCCCCACTGACGAAACTGTTTGATGTCCTCTAGGGTGACGCTGTCGTACCCGGTCAGGTAAAGCAGGGCGTATTGCAACATGCAGCCGTGACCGGCGGATAAAACGAAGCGATCGCGGTTAAACCACTGGGGATCCTTGGGGTTAAACCGCATAAATTTATCCCACAGTACGTAGGCCATGGGCGCCGCCCCCATCGGCAGACCGGGGTGACCAGACTTGGCCTTTTCTACCGCATCAATGGCCAAGAAACGAATGGAATTAATACACAGTTCTTCCAGGGTTTGGGTTGCAACAGCCATAGTTTTCAAGGGGTAACGACGGGTTTAATTCGGAACAGAAACAAGCCGGACAAAGTAAGCGGAATCCATAGCCATAGTGAGAGAGAAAACCTGGGCTAGGCCAGGCTAAAAGCAGGGGCCCAACCATGGAGAGAACCATCAACCGGTCTCGAACCGACCTTTCAGGTAGAATCAACGGCCTGGGGAGCCCATCCTGGGCCAATGGCCGTTAGGTCATTATACCTACAGTTTTGTAGCTCTAGCTACGATACTTCCGAAACGCCAGGGTGACATTGTGGCCGCCAAAGCCAAAGGAATTGGACAGAGCCACCTCAATGGGCATAGCTCGACTCTGGTTAGGAACATAGTCCAGATCACAGTCAGGGTCAGGGTTATCCAGGTTAATGGTGGGGGGAGCCACATCCTTGGCAACGGCAAGACAGGTGGCGACCGCTTCAATGCCGCCGGACCCACCCAACAGGTGACCGGTCATAGATTTGGTGGAACTCACCGCCACTTGGTAGGCAGCTTCCCCTAGGGCGGTCTTGATTGCCTGGGTTTCCGTGGGGTCGTTGGCGGCGGTACTGGTGCCGTGGGCGTTGATGTAGCTCACCTGATCCGGCGTCAGTCCGGCATCCTTGAGAGCCATGCGAATGCAGCGGGCCGCCCCCTCACCACCGGGCACCGGCGCCGTCATATGGTAGGCGTCGCAGGTCATGCCGTAGCCCACTATTTCGGCATAGATGGTGGCACCACGGCTGAGGGCGTGCTCCAGTTCTTCTAGAATCAAAATGCCACAGCCCTCACCAATGACAAACCCGTCGCGGTCCTGATCAAAGGGACGACTGGCCCGGGTGGGGTCATCGTTGCGGGTAGACAAAGCCCGGGCAGAGGCGAAGCCCGCCACTCCTAGGGGGGTGACGGCGGCTTCGGTTCCCCCGCAGATCATGGCTTGAACATACCCACTTTGGATCAGCCGAAAAGCATCCCCCACGGCATTGGAGCCAGCCGCGCAGGCGGTTACCGTACAGGTGCTGGGGCCTTTTGCCCCGGTGTGGATGGCGGTGAGCCCCGCCGCCATGTTTGCGATCATCATCGGGATCATGAAGGGGCTACAACGGCTAGGGCCACGGGTTAAATACACTTCCTGCTGATCCTCTAGAACCTTCAGGCCCCCCACACCAGAACCGATGCAGGTGCCCACTTGTTCGGCATTGAGGTCCGTAATGGCTAGCCCTGAGTGTTGGAGAGCCCGTTGCCCGGCAATCACGGCAAACTGGGAAAAGCGATCCATGCGCTTGGCCTCTTTCCTATCGAGGAAGTCGGTGGGGTCAAAATCCTTGACTTCCCCCGCAATCTGGGAGGCATGGTTGACGGGGTCAAAGGCAGTAATGCGGGCAATCCCGCTGCGGCCACTCTTAAGCCCCTGCCAATAGTCCTCCAGACTATTGCCAATCGGGGTAATGGCATCCATTCCCGTAACCACAACGCGCTTGAGTTCTAAGTTAGCCATAGCCAGGTTAGGTAAAACATGACCCAGCCCCAATGGGTATCCCTTAGGGGCAGAACGCTAAGGTTAGGGCTGAGCATAAAACTGGGATGGGAAAGGATCCCGAGGGCATTCCCCTCAGTGGGGCAAGCCCCTAGATCCGCCGTTGGAAGGCTGGGCTCACCCAGAGCCCCAGCCTAGGCTGCAGTTTTTTCCTTAATGAAATCCACCGCGTCCTGCACCGTGGTAATGCCTTCTGCGGCTTCGTCGGGAATTTCGATATTAAATTCTTCTTCCAGGGCCATCACCAGCTCGACGGTATCGAGGGAGTCGGCACCAAGGTCGTTGGCAAAGCTAGCTTCAGGTTTAACCTCAGCGACTTCAACACCAAGCTGTTCGCTGACAATCTTTTGAACTTTATCAAAAACCTCTGCGCTCATAGGACTCCTATGCCTCTTAATCCTGCCTACTAATTCACAACACAAAACCTTAGCACCTGGCGATCGCGTTTAAAGTCCGGCGATCGCGAACGGGGGTGATCCGGCCACTCGCTTTTGAGCATTTCTCCATACTATCGGAAAGCGTCCCCCCTTAAGCAGAGGTTGTGGGTTGCCTCGGTTGTTCCGCCAGGTCGCCTCGGGCTGGCCGGTATTACGGCCGCATCTGGGCGGGCAGGGGCACGGGTCGACCGGTCTGGAGGTCGATAAAGACGCCCACCGGTTGAGCGATCGCCGCTAATCTGCCGGCCACCTCAATCCTGGCGATCACCGTCCAGCGCAGAGCCTCCGTCCGATCCATCCACCCTCTGCCTTTCGCTATAAGCTATTAGCCAGGGGCATGCCGCCCTAGGTGGTTTTGGCATTGGACGGGCTTATCCATGGCGCTGGTCACGTTAACGCAGGGGCACCTGAAGCAGTTAGAACTCTGCCCTCGCCGCTTTCAATACACCTACTTAGAGCACCTCACCGCCCCGACCGACCCGGCCATGCTGGATCGTCAACAGTGGGGCACCCGTTTTCATCAGGTCATGCAGCAACGGCAGTTGGGCCTCACCGTCGCCCCTCTGCTGGCCCAGGATCCGGCCTTGGAGAAGGCGGTTCAGGCCCTGGTAGAAGCGGCCCCGGAACTATTTGCGACCCAGGACAGTGATGGCAGGACAGTGGATGGCAGGACAGTGGATGGCAGGACAGTAGAGACTGCCACTGCCCCCTTTCGCCAGAGTGAGCACCGTCGCAGCTTGGCCTATAAGGGCTATGCCCTAACGGTGATCTATGACCTGCTGATCATGACCTCCACCCAGGCCCAGATTGTGGATTGGAAAACCCATCTGCACCCACCGGGGGCGGCCCAACTGGCTCAGGACTGGCAGACCCGCCTCT
>DVEE01000123.1 GCA_015295885.1 Leptolyngbyaceae cyanobacterium M65_K2018_010 | reverse complement strand
CGAAGTGGCGGGCGAAATTGTCGAAATTTTGGTTGATAACGCCGAACCCGTAGAATTTGGCCAGGCCCTGATGCTGGTCCGCCCCGCCTGAGGAATACCATGACCGTAGACCGCCGGATCATTGTGCCGTTGGATGTGTCCTCCCAGGCGGCGGCCCTTACCCTAGTGGATCAACTGCCCCAGGTCAGTTTTTGGAAGGTCGGTCTAGAGTTATTTGTCAGTGTTGGGCCCAGCATTCTGCAAGCGCTCAAGCAGCGGCAAAAGCGGATCTTTTTAGACCTGAAGTTCCACGATATTCCCAACACCATGGCCGGGGCCTGCGCCGCGGCCACCCACTACGGGGTTGATCTGATCACCCTGCATGGGGCCGCAGGTCAGGCGGCTCTGGCAGAGTCCCTGCAGCGGGCCCAAATCCAGGCCGCCCAGGATGGGGTGCCCTTGCCGTTGATAGTGGCCGTGACGCTGCTAACCAGCATTCCCGCCTCGGCCCTGGCAACGGAACTGAAAATTCCTCTGCAGGTCACCGACTACACCCTGCAAATGGCACTCCTGGCCCAGAGTGTCGGTCTGGGCGGGGTGGTGTGTTCCCCCCAGGAGGTGAGCCACCTGCGCCGGTTTTTACCCGCTGATTTTGCCCTGGTTTGCCCCGGGGTGCGCCCCACCTGGGCCCAGGCCAACGATCAGCAGCGCACCCTGACCCCAGCCCAGGCTTTGCAGGCGGGGGCTACCTATCTGGTGATTGGTCGCCCAATTACGGCCAGCCCAGACCCGGCTGGGGCCTTCCAGCGCATTTGCGAAGAATGCACGGCGATCGCAGGCTAGGCCATGGTTCCCCTGATCTGGTGGTGGATCTGGATTGGGCTGCCCCTGGGGAGCTTAGCCCTGGGCTGGGCCCCCCTAGCCTCAGCGGCCCCTGGGCCTGCCCCTGCGCCCGCTCCCCTGCGCCCCGCCGCCTCCTGCCCCCAGGACATTGAAACCCTGGTGCCCTGGCTGTTGCAGGACTTGCCCAGCTACGCCAACCGGGTGGCCAGCCGTGGTCGAGGCTCCCTAGCCCAACCCCTGGAACCTCTGGGCACGGTAGTGGTGGCCAGCCAGCCCGATTTTGCCCCCCTGGATCTGGCTGACCGAGCCTTGGGCCCTGGGCTAGACCCCAGGGCCGACATTCGCCAGGTGTTTTTTACCACCCTGGAGCGCCAATACCAACCTACTCAGGTGGTCTCCCTACAGCATTTCCACTGGCTTTTTTTCGTCTCCACCGCCGATGGCTGGCGGTTGGCCTTGATGTACTCCAGTTTAGGGGGCTATCCCAGGTCCGATGATTCTTCCTCAGCAACTGGCCCAGTAGGGCTGCTCACCCCACCCCAGGAGAGTAGCCAGGGCATCCTGGGTCAGGCGGTCAGTCTCTGGCTGAGGGATTGTCGGGCTGGCGCGGTGTTTCCCACTCGGGAGTAGAGGGTATCTCGCTGCAAAGCCGGGCGTTGTAGGGAGGCGATGGCCCCGCGCAGGTCCGCCACGGTCATGGCCGTACCCCCCTGGGCTCCGGCCATGGTGGTAATGTGTTCTTCCATCAAGGTACCGCCCAGGTCATTGCAGCCCCACCGCAGAGCTTCAGTGGCCCCAGCCAGGCCCAGCTTGACCCAACTGGGCTGATGGTTCTTGATCCAGTTACCCAGGTAAATTCTAGCCACGGCGGTCAGCCGCAGGGGCGATATCCCCTTGCGCACGAGCCACGACCTGA
>DVEE01000046.1 GCA_015295885.1 Leptolyngbyaceae cyanobacterium M65_K2018_010 | reverse complement strand
TTAGGATACATTTTATTCTCACTGCAGGGGCTGAAACCCTTGCCAGGCTTATTATAAGACTGAACTTATCTCCAAATACCTACAAGAACCGTCGAGGAACAGTAGCCGATGCTTCCGAATCTTCAAGTGGCGATTGAGTAATCGCGTAATAAGTAATCGCGTAATAACTGATATTCACTCATGGGCAACCCGGTGGGTGTCTGGCTCAAGGTGTGGCCCATCCATGCTATCCCGCAGGAGAGGTCAAGCCCGGTTAGGGTAATGGGTCAAAGTGACCGTGGCGAAATAGGTATCCTGCGGCCTTCAACTTTTGGTTAGAGACCCGCACGTTGTAGGGGCGATCGCTGGGCTGGCTGGCATCCCAACGGACCGGCTCCAGGTGGTGAGCCTGGCAGACCCGCCCGATCAGCTCACGGAGGGTGGGAATTTCGTCTTGCACCAGGTTGTAGACCCCTTGGAGACCCTGGGCCTGGGCAAAGGCGATCGCTCCCACAATATCGTCTAGATGAACCCAGTTGCTGGCTTCCTGGCCCGTCCCTGGCCGGGTGGTGCCCGCCGCCCGTCGATAGATTTTGGCCAGCTCTCGACCGGGGCCGTAGATGCCCCCCAGGCGAAAAATGCAGACCCGCCGGTGGGGGCTGGCGGCCTGCAACAGAACCGCTTCCGTGGCCGCCAGGATGCGGGCATTTTCTGTGGCCGGTCGCAGGGCATCCGTCTCACTGACCCAGGCACCGCCGTAGTCGCCGTAGATGGAGTAGGTGCTGGTAAACAGGATTTGGTCGAGGGCCGGAGCCTGATCCAGAACGCTGACGACGGTTTTAGCGGTGTTGAGGTAGGTGGCTGTGTAGTCGGCCTGACGACCGGCACCCACGCAGATCAGGAGGGTATTTTGGGGCTGGATCAGGGCGGCGATCGCAGCAGCATCCGATCCCTGTACCACCTGAACCTGATCGGCAACGGTCTGCAGGTCACCGACTCGCTCGGGGCGGGTGGTGGTGGCGGTCACGGTGAAGCCCTGACTGCGCCAGTAGCGGGCCACGGCGGTGCCGACGTAGCCGCAGCCCAAAATAGCCGCTCTCATACCTAGTTCACCACCTGGCTGCCGTGGGCACGGGGATCGTCGCTGCCAGAGGTCTGCCGACTCAGCAATTCGCGGTCTAAATCCGAAGCTCGACCCCAGGTTTGCTGGTGGGGCAGGGGCTGGGCCGCTACCAGGGCTTCCAGGTTCTCCGCCAGAATCACCCGGGGCTGTTCGCCAATGGCGCTACCCACGGGATCAGCCTGCGGGTCCAGGTAAACCCAGTGGGGGATGCCATCGACCCGGTACTGCACCATTTCTGGCAACCATTTGTTGTTGTCCACATTCAGCATGACAAAGTTGACCTGCTCGCCGTAGGTCGCCTTTAGATCCGCCATTTCGGCCGCCATAGCCTGGCAGGTGGTACACCAGTCGGCGTAGAACTCAAGCAGGGTGGGTTTGCCGTTGGTTTGGGCGACTTCGTAGGGCACCGCCTGGGCCGCCAGGGTAGCCAGGGAGGGGGTGGCCGATTGGCTGCGAAGGCCCAGGAAAACGGCTACCGTGAGGGCGATCGCCGCCAGGGCGATAACCAGGTTGCGAATCCGTTGGGGGGAAGGCGCTGCATTCTCTGCCATAGGACGAGGGAATCTCTTAATCTCTAGCTAGGATGGTGAACAGGGGCAGGGAAACCCCTGTTTCCTAGTGTAAAGGGTCTCTGGAACTAACCGTGGAGTGATCGGGGTAGCCATGAAAAAGCGGGTTAAGCTTACCTTTCCTAAGCGGGCGGTGCATATGCCGATTACCTACCGACTGGCCAAGGACTTTAACATTGCCGCCAATATTATCCGGGCCCAGGTGGCGCCCAACCAGGTGGGTATTCTGGTGGTCGAGCTGTCCGGGGATATTGACCAGCTAAACGATGGGATCGACTGGCTAGAGGCCCAGGATATTCAGGTTTCGGTGGCTAGCGGCGAAATTGTGATTGACGAAGACCTCTGCGTGGATTGCGGGCTCTGTACGGGGGTTTGCCCCACGCGGGCCCTGACCCTTGACCCAAACACCTGGAAGTTGACCTTTAACCGCAGTCGCTGCATCGTCTGTGAGCAATGTATTCCCACCTGCCCGGTCCAGGCAATTTCGACCAACCTCTAGGCTTAGCTGGCCAAGGAGCGGTGGCGTTGTAGTTCCTGGATACGATCCAGGCTGCCGACGGGGATGGCATTGATTAACTGCTGGGTGTAGGGGCGCTGGGGTTGGCGATAAACCGCCTCGGCGGGGCCAATTTCTTCCACCTGGCCCTGGTTCATGACCATGATGCGATCGCTCATAAACTTGACTACCGCCAGGTCATGGGAAATAAAAATGTAGGTGAGGTTGAACTCGGCCTGAATTTCCTTCAGCAGGTTCAGCACCTGGGCCTGCACGGACACATCCAGAGCCGACACCGACTCGTCGCAGATAATAAATTTGGGGTTCAGGGCCAGGGCCCGGGCGATGCAAATACGCTGGCGCTGCCCCCCGGAAAACTCGTGGGGAAAGCGGTTCATACAATTCGGCTCTAGCCCCACCCGCTCCAGCAGGTAGGCTACCCGTTCCCGCTGGTGGCGCTGACTGTTGATCACGCCGTGGATTTTCAAGGGTTCGGCAATGGCAGCCCCCACACTCATGCGGGGGTCGAGGGAACTGAAGGGATCCTGAAAGACAATCTGCATATCGCGCCGCAACTGGCGCAGTTGCCGACCATTCAGCCCCAGCACATCGCGCCCCTCAAACCAGATTTTGCCGCCTAGGGCCGGCACCAAGCGCAACAGCGCCCGCCCTAGGGTGGTTTTACCGCAGCCCGATTCACCCACCAGGCCAAAGGTTTCGCCCTGGCGAATTTGAAAGGAAACGCCATTTACCGCCATCAGGTAGCGGCGAGTTTTACCAAAGACCCCCCGAATGGGGTAGCCCACCTGTAGATTTTCCACCGCCAGCAGAGGGGCACTGGCCGCCAAGGTCTGGGCCCGGGTGGCGAGTTCGGCTTCGCTGAGGGGGGCAAAGCGAGCCAGAGCGGCGGCATCCAGGGAGCGTTCGCGAATGGTCCCTGGCGATCCGTTCGATTCCACCGTCATGAAGTCCGCCACCGTGGGCAACAGCCGTAGCCGCTGGTCGGGACGGGGGCGGCAGGCCAGCAGCCCCTTAGTGTAGGGATGCTGGGGGTTCGAGAAGATATCCCAGACGGGTCCGGCTTCCACAATTGACCCCTGGTACATGACCGCCACCTGATCGGCAATTTCGGCAATGATCCCGAGGTCGTGGGTGATGAAGATGAGGGACATGCCGCGGCGATCGCGCAGTTCCCGCAGCAGATCCAAAATGGTGGCCTGCACCGTCACATCTAGGGCGGTGGTGGGTTCATCGGCAATCAGCAAAGCCGGGTTGCAGGAAATCGCCATGGCAATCATCACCCGCTGAATTTGCCCCCCCGAAAGCTCGTGGGGGTAGCGGTTGAGTAGGGCCTGGTGGCGCTGGTTGATGGCCTCGACTAGGGCGGCTTCTCCCCAATCGGGGTGGCTGGCCTGCAGTTCTTGCCGGAGCAGGGCATCGGCGGGTATGAGCTTGACTTCCTGCAGGCGGGCGATGGCCTGCCGACGGGCCTCTTCCTTACTGACGGCCTGGTGCTGGCAGATTGCCTCCACCATCTGAAAGCCCACGGTATACACCGGGTTGAGGGAACTCATGGGCTCCTGGAAAATCATGGCCACCTGACCGCCCCGATAGGTCTGGCGCTGCCGTTCCGATAGGGTGCAGAGATCCACCGGGGGAGCATCGCCGGTCTGGAGCCAGATTTCTCCCCCCACAATTTTGCCCGGCGGGCAGGGCACCAACCCCATGATGGCCAGGGCGGTGACGGATTTGCCGGAGCCCGATTCGCCGACAATGCCCAGGGTTTGGCCCCGTTTCACCTGGAAGGAAATCTGGTTGACGGCTTGGATCAGCCGATGGTCGACCTCAAAGTGGACGCTGAGCCGTTGAACATCGAGAATGGCCGGGCTGATCGGGTTTGTGTCAGGCATATCCCCAGGCGTACAGTAATCTAAACCCACTTACTCTAACCCCGGGCGGGCCGATGGTGCTGAGGTGACTCTCCAGCCGCCGGCCCACTGAGCGTAAGATTAGATGCATCATAGCAGTGTCCCCCGTTCCCGTTTGTCTGCCCTTAACTAACCTATGCTGAATCTGGCGATCGCGATTCTGATCATGCTGTTGGGTTCAGCCCTGTGTTCCGGCAGCGAAGCCGCCCTGTTATCGGTCCCCCTACTCAAGGCTCAGCAGTTAGCCGAGTCGCAAAAACCCGCCGCCCTTACCCTATTGGCCATCCGCCAACGGGTTAATCGGCCCATTGCCACCATTGTGATTCTCAACAACCTGTTCAATATTGTGGGCAGCGTGCTGATCGGGGGGATTGCCGCCCGGGTGTTTAACCACGCCCTGCTGGGTGTATTCACCGGGGTATTGACCCTGCTAGTGATTTTATTTGGGGAGATTTTCCCCAAAATCCTGGGCGAGCGCTACGCCATTCCCATCGCCCTGACCATGGCCGTGCCCGTGCGGGGGATTACCTGGTTATTCACACCGGTGGTGGTGCTCTTGGAGCAGATCACCGCCCCCCTGATTAACCACGGCCACCGTCCCAGTACCAACGAAGCCGAAATTAAGCTCCTGGCCACCATCGGTCAGCAGGAGGGGATTATTGAAGCCGACGAAGCGGAAATGATCCGCCGGGTGTTTCGCCTGAATGACCTGAAATCCGTGGACATTATGACCCCCCGGGTAGCCCTCACCCACCTCCCCGGCGACCTGACCATTGCCGAGGCCCAGGAGCAAATCTTTAACTCCCAGCACAGTCGCATTCTGGTCAGCGACAGCGACATTGACCACATCCTTGGTCTGGTGCTAAAGAACGATTTGCTGGCGGCGCTGATTCAAGGTCGAGGGCACCAGCGCCTGCGGGACGTGGCCCGTCCGGTGCGGTTTGTGTCCGAAACGGAGCGGGCCGACCGGCTGCTGCAGGAATTCCAAACCGCGCGGGGGCATCTGGCGGTGGTGGTGGATGAGTACGGCGGCGTTTCTGGGGTGGTTACCCTGGAGGACGTGCTAGAGGTGCTGACCGGAGAAATTGTCGATGAGACCGACCGCAGCATTGACCTGCAAAAGTTGGCCCGCCAGCGGCAACGCCAGCGGCTCAAAGCCCGTGGGTTTGATTGGCCGACGGAGGAACAGTAGATCTAAGAACGCCGGTACAAAACCCCAGTGGCTCGATCGGGCGGTAGGTCATGGGGGTAGAATCCTGGCCCAGGGAATCATGGCTCAGACACCGGGTTTCTAGCCATAGCGTAACCATGCTCTAGTCCAAGCACCCTTCATCCAAATCCTGACCAGCGGTGGGGGGATAGGGGGTGGGTTGAATCGGACGGCCTAACACCGTGCGGGCGGTCAAGGGGGATAGCGGGGCGGCGGTGGCAGGTTCGCAGTAGGCCTCAGCTTCAATTTCAACCACCATATCGGGGTTAATCAACCCGGCAACGGCGACCAGGGTACTGGCCGGGGGATGATCGGCAAATAGTTCCTGGTGGGCCTGGGCAATCGCCTCCCATTGGCTCATGTCGGTGACGTAGAGACGGGTGCGGACAATATCGCTGAGGTCGGCCCCCAGGTCCGTCAGGGCTTGCTCGATGATCTCAAAGCACCGTTTGGTTTGGGCGTAGGCATCCCCAGGGGCAAAGGTGCCTCCCTGGCCATCACTGGGGGCAGTCCCCGATACAAAAATCTGCGGTCCCAGGCGAATCGCCCGACAGTAGCCGACGGCGGCCTCCCAAGGCGTGCCTGAAAACGTACGCTGAACCATGCCTTGACCTCAATTGCTCTGCTGTCGCCGGGGTTAGCCGACAGGCCGACCCTCCCTTCCCTTGATCCTAGTCGGTGGGGGGACGGCCCAACCGTTGGACGGGCCAATTCTGGGGCGGCCCATGCGCTCTTTCAGGGCTGCATCCGCGGTTTTGTCCAATCACTCCGACAGGTTGATCCGGTGCAGGGTGGCGCGCAACTCTTGGAAGAAAGCACTGTCCGTAATCTGGGCGACCTCTTGAGCCACTTTGTTGTCGTCGATTTCTACGCGCAATTCTTCAAATAGGCGTTGTAGCTTTGCTTCACGCTCTTTGCGATCGCTGATGTCTTTGATCATGCCTTCAAAGTAGAGCAACTCCCCGTGGTGATCGCGCACCGCCCGGGTGTTTTCTTCTACCCAGATGATCTGACCATCCCGGCGATAGCTGCGGTATTCAAAATTTTGTACCGACCCCTGCTCCACCAGTTGGGTAAAGGTTTGCCGATCCTGGGGATCCACGTAGATTTGCTGAGCGATATCGGTCACCTGTTCGACCATGGCCGTCGGTGAATCGTAGCCGTAGAGGCTGGCCATGGCTGGATTGACACTGAGAAACTGACCGGCCTGGTTAGACTGAAAAATGCCTTCCAGGGCGTTTTCATAGATACTGCGGTAATTTTCTTCGGCAATGCGGAGGGCCGCTTCAGCCTGTTTTCGCTGGGTGATGTCACGCACCATAATCAGCACCTCGTCTTCCCCCAGCACTGCGATCCGGACTTCCTCATCGTGATCCTGACCGTGGGTTTTGAGGTGCTGCTCGTAGATCTGGAGCATCCCGGTGGCTAGGGCAGTTTGGATCGAGGTGAGGCGCTGGGCGGCTAAATCCTCCGGGAGGGAGTCTTGGACGTGAGATCCAACCGTGAGGCTCTGATCGGCGTGAACCTCGAGCAGGCGATCGCGGCCAATGATTTCCAGGTAGGTGCCATCGCGCCGGGTGCGGATCAGCAGGTCGGGGATGGCTTCGACAATGGCTCGGCTGGTGGCTTCGCTCTGGCGTAGGGCGGCAAAGGAGTTTTTCAACTGCACCGCCATACTGTTAAAGGTCTGAGCCAACTGTCTCATTTCCTGAATCGAGCCGATGTCAATGCGCTGATCCAGATTCCCCTGGGCGATGCCCTCCGCGGCCCGGCACACTGCCGACACTGGCCGAGTCAGGCTACGGGCGGCGGCGGCGGCAATGGCGAAGGCGACGACTACCCCCCCCAGGGCTAACAGGACAGTGGTACGGGTGTTGGCGTAGACCTGCC
>DVEE01000389.1 GCA_015295885.1 Leptolyngbyaceae cyanobacterium M65_K2018_010 | reverse complement strand
CAGCACAGAGGTAGGGCAAACTAATAGAACTGGCGCAGCCAGCCAACCCTGGGCCTGTAGATGCAGCAGAAAGGCGATCAACTGGATGGTTTTACCTAACCCCATGTCGTCCGCTAGGCAGGCTCCTAGCCCCCACTGTTCTAAGAAAGCTAACCAGGAAACCCCTCTGGCCTGGTAGGGCCGCAGCTTGCCCTTAAACCCAGGCGGGTCAGCTATCTCCTCTAGGGATTGATGGCCCGTGGTGAGGGTGTCAATCAGTTTTTGCAGCGCCCCCGATGCTTCAAAGCTAACCACCGGCAGCTTGTCGATCAGTTGGGTATCGCCGGTACTGATCCGCAGAGCATCTTCCACAGACAGGGGAGTGGCGGTTTTTTGCCCTTCTAAAAAGCGCTGGGCCGCCTTCACTTCCTGGGGTTTAAGCTCCACCCACTGGCCATTAATCTCCACTAGGGGGGAACCTTGGCTAATCAGCTGTTCAAATTCAGCGGCACTGAGGGTTTGGCCCGCTAGAGATAACTCCCACTTGAAGTTGAGCAAACTCTTCAGCCCTAGCCGTTGCCGTTGTTGAGTCGCGGGTACTTCGGCCTGAACCTTTAGCCCCAGGCGACTTTGGTTGTCGTCGGTAGTGGTGGCCAGGCCCGGTGGTAGCTCCACCTCCACACCGTTGTCTTGCAGTTGCCAGGCCACCGCTTTGATGAACTGGTAGGCCTGGATGGAATCTAGCTCACAGTGGGTAGGCTGGGGTTGGCGCAAGCTTTCCCGAATTGGAGTGTATAAACGGGCGGCTCGACCTAACCCGGCCAACAGGGTTTCCTGGGGAGACTCGAGAATGGCTCCTCGGTGACGCAGTTCAGCTCCCGGGTGCTGCCAAATGAATAGGGCACTGGGCTGCCAATCGGGCACAGCTATGGATTGCAGATGGTAGTGCAACTGCCAGGGTCGCTCTAGGGACTCCGGTGGCTGAAGCACCAGGCGGAGACGGAATTGGGCGGCGGGGTCTGCCGCCAGACTTTGCAGGGGGATGGTCCAGGTGGTGAGGGCTTCCTGCAGGCGAGCGGCGGCCGCTGGGCTGGCATCTAAGGTATTCTGGGGCAGGGTTAGGGCCTGTAGCCAAGCCTGCAGCGGTAGCTCTTGCCCCAAGGTGTTTAAGCCGTTCAGCGGTTGGGTCTGGGTGACTTGGCGCACCTGATGGTCTATCTGGACGGTTAAAAACGAGAGGATCAGATCCTGAGGGGCTGTGAAGGAGGTGCTGCAGCTCAGAGTCGGTGCCGGCTGACTAGGGGATAGGTAGCTGCGGCAGATCAGGGGCATAGCCTGGGTAAAGTTACGGAGTCGTTCTTGGTCAGCGGCACTATCTAACAGGGGCCGCCAACCCGCCGATAAACGCTCGCTGGTGAGCTCCAGGGTAGGTAGATATTTGCCACGGGCCAGTAGGTTAAGGCCCCATCGGGCCATGTGGCCCCAGAAGCGCAGATCCGATCCAATCAGGTCGGCTGGGGCCAGGGCGAATTGCCCCAGGGGTAGGGCCAATAGCAGCGGCAAGACCTCCGGGGGGGCTAACCACCAACCCTCCAACTGCCAGGGATGTAGCACTTGAGCCGGCCGGTGCTGGGCCTCGGCCTGGGTTTCCCCAGAGGCTGAGTGAATGGGCTGGATCTGGGCGTCCTCCAGGAAGGAGGGCAATGGTACTGAGGTTTTTCCCCACAGGGGATGATCGGTTTTGGCCGTGGCCCGTTTGCT
>DVEE01000173.1 GCA_015295885.1 Leptolyngbyaceae cyanobacterium M65_K2018_010 | reverse complement strand
ATGGATTTTGGGTAACCCTGGGTTTGGCGGAGCTCAAAATTATTTTGTTTTTGGGGGGAGCCTTTGTCCTGGGCCGTTGGGGAGTACCCCGGTTGATTCAGCACATTGCCGCCACCGAAAACAGCGAACTATTTTTGTTGACCGTGGTGGCTCTCTGCCTAGGCGTGGCCTGGGTCACCTCGCAACTGGGCCTTTCCATTGAAATGGGGGCGTTTGTCGCAGGGCTGATGATTTCTGAGATCGACTACGCCGACCAGGCTCTGGGTAAAGTCTTACCCCTGCGAGATACCTTTGCCTGCCTCTTTTTTGCCTCCATTGGCATGCTCATCGACCCGGCCCTGCTGCTCAGTAACCTGACCCTGATTCTGGAACTGGTGACCGTGATTATGGTGGGCAAGGCGGCGATTATCCTGCCGATTGTGCTGCGCTTTGGGTATTCCCTCAAGACCGCCATTCTGTCTAGCTTTGGGCTCAACCAAATTGGGGAATTTTCCTTTGTGCTGGCCCTGGTGGGGCTCCAGATGGGCCTGATTTCGGAACAGCGTTACTCCCTACTGCTGGGCACGATCGCCATCACCCTGATGCTGACGCCGCTGTGGATTAACCTCGCCCCCTACGTAATTGCCCACCTCGATCGCCTGCCCCTGGTGCAGGGTTATCTGAAACGGATGGAGGAACCCAAACTGCTTTCGGTACCCGAGGGGATTCGGGACCATGTGATTGTGGCGGGCTATGGTCGGGTGGGGCAGGTGCTGGTCAATATTGTGCTGAGTCAGGGGTATCCGGTATTGGTAGTAGAAAACAGCGAAGCCGCCGTGCAGGGGTTGCGCCACCGCCAAATCCCCTTTGTTTTTGGGGATGCCGATAGCGAACTGGTGTTGGAGAAAACCCACTTGGAAACCGCTCGGGCCTTAGCGATCGCTCTGCCTGATCCCGCTAGTACCCGGTTGTTGCTCCAGCGGGCTCTGGCTAAGGTGCCTAATCTGGACATCATTGCTCGCTCCCACACCAACCAGGAAATTGACCTGTTGACCCAACTGGGCGCCAAGGAAGTGGTGCAGCCCGAATTTGAAGCGGCCCTCGAACTGGGTTCGCACCTGCTGCGCAGCCTGGGCCAACCTCCCCAACAAATTAATGCTGCCCTGGAGTGGATTCGCCAGGATCGCTATCGCAGCATTCGCCCCCCTCGCCAGATTGGGGAAAATTAGTTCGCCTCTAGGGCCACCCCCACCCAGGGAAGGTCATAATACAAATAGTTCAGGGTTGATCCCCCGATAGGGTGACCGTTGAGGTCAGCATGAACGGGTGGGTCATACCTGCGTTCGTCCATCATTCGCCATCTTTCCCCTTACCCCCTGCGCCAGCCTTGACGCAGGGGGGCTGTGTAGCCGTTGGGTAGCCCAACTTCCTTCTCCTATGACCGCTGAACCCAACTTCGTTCTGGATTTAACCCTGGCTCTGGGGGCTTCGGCCCTGGGGGGCTACATTGCCCTGCGGCTCAAGCAGCCGGCCCTGTTGGGCTATTTAGTCACCGGCTTGATCATTGGCCCCTACGGGTTGGCCCTACAAACCGATGTGGAGCAAATACAGGCCCTGGCCGAGGTGGGCATTGCCTTTTTGCTGTTTGCCCTGGGGGTTGAGTTTTCCCTGACTGAGTTAAAGCGGGTAAGAGCGATCGCCCTGGTGGGCAGTGTGCTGCAAATGGGGTTGACCACCCTGCTGGTGGGCTCCGTTTCTCTACTGTCGGGGTCTGCCAGCTCGGTATTGCAGGGAATTTTCCTAGGACTGGTGCTGTCGCTATCTTCCACGGCGGTGGTGCTGAAGACCCTGACCGAACGGGGGGAAACAAACACCGTCCATGGTCAGGTGATGCTGGCCCTGCTGATTGCCCAAGACCTGGCCCTGGGGCTGATGCTGGCCCTCCTACCCGTCCTTAATCAACCCGAGGCCCTTGGCCTAGCCCTGGGGCTAGCCCTACTGAAAATCCTAGTTTTTTTGGCTGGGGCCTGGACCCTAGGGCGCTGGGGGGTACCGCGGCTGATGCAGGTGATTGCCGCTACGGAAAGCAGCGAACTGTTTTTGCTGACTGTGGTGGTCCTCTGCCTGGGAGTCGCTTGGCTCACCTCTCAACTGGGGCTATCCATTGCCATGGGAGCCTTTGTGGCCGGGTTGATGATCTCAGAAATTGACTATGCCGACCAGGCCTTGGGGAAAATTTTGCCCCTGCGCGACACCTTTGCCTGCCTCTTTTTTGCCTCCATTGGCATGCTGATTGACCCCACCCTGCTCGTCAACAACCTCGACAAAATTCTGGAACTGGTCACCCTGATCATGGTGGGCAAAGCATTGATTATTTTGCCCATTGTGCTGGGCTTTGGCTACTCCCTGAAAACGGCGGTGAAGACCAGTTTTGGGTTAAACCAAATTGGCGAGTTTTCCTTTGTGCTGGCCCTGGTGGGGCTGGAAATGGGACTGATCACCGAGCAACGCTACTCCTTGCTCTTAGGTACCATTGCCATCTCCCTCATGCTCACTCCCCTGTGGATTAACCTGGCTACCCCGGTGGTGGACTGGCTGCACCGGTTGCCGGCCTTGAAGGACTACCTAAAACAGTCGGAGGAGCCCAAACTCCTGTCGGTTCCAGAAGACATCTGCGACCATGTGATTGTGGCTGGCTATGGCCGGGTGGGGCAGGTTTTAGTGAACGTTTTGCTCAGCCGTGGCTACCCGGTCTTGGTGGTTGAGAATAGCGAGACAGCCGTGCAAAGTCTGCGCAATCGCCATGCCCCACTGGTGCAGATACCCTTTGTCTATGGGGATGCTGAGAACGAACTGGTGTTGGAAAAAACCCGTTTGGAAACCGCCAAGGCCCTGGCCATTACCCTACCCGACCCCGCCAGCACCCGCCTGGTGCTACAACGGGCCCTGGCCAAGGCACCTGGCTTAGATGTGATTGCCCGCTCCCACACCAACGAAGAAATTGATGTGCTGACCCAACTGGGGGCTCGGGAAGTGGTTCAGCCTGAGTTTGAGGCCGCCCTAGAACTGGGGTCCCACCTGCTGAATACCCTGGGAGAACAATCCCAGGAAATTCAATCGGTGCTGGGCTGGATTCGGCAGGATCAGTACCGCAGCATTCGTCCGGTCCCCCAGTTAGGAGAGTCCTAACCACTTAGCCCGGTCAATCCTGGGTGTCAAACCCTAGCGGTTGTGGTTGGTGACGGCGGCGGCGATGGCCTGTTGCCCCTGGGGTGATAGGGCGTACCCTAAAAAGGCTTGCACGGCCGGGTTATTGGGGTCTTTGTAAACGTAGTAGAGCGGCCGTTGGAAGGGGTAGTTGGCGGCCTCTGGGGTTAACCCTTCTATGGGCACTACCCGCACCGTTTGTTGGTCTGCGACCTGGCTGTAGGTGGCATAGCCAATGCCATCTCTGCCTAGCTCTTGCAACATGGGTGTGGTGGCATCTCGCACCATGGTGGTGATATTGGGGGTTGTGCCAAAGGGGGCACCCCCCAGCACTAAATCTTGAAAGGCTTTGTGGGTGCCACTGACCGGCGGCCGATTAATCACCCGAATGGTGGCATCCGGGCCGCCCAGGGTGGCCCAGTTGGTGAGTTCTCCCTTAAAGATCTGCACGGCTTGGGCGGCGGAGAGGCCCCGTTGAAAGGGATTATCCCGACCGACGACCAGGGCGATGCGATCGCTGGCAACGGGCACCGCCACCAGCCCTAGGGCCTGCTCCTGGGGGGTCAAGGGCCGGGAGGAAGCGGCAATATCCACGCTGCCCCCCAGCAGCGCCTGAATACCGTTTTCTGAGCCAACTGCGGCGGTATTCACCTGGGTATCGGGATACTGCTGGGTGAAGCCCGCCTTCAGGGCCTCGTTAATCAACACCATGCTGGTAGACCCATCAATGCTCACGGTGGTGCCGGGGGCAACGCTAGCCAGGAGGGGAAAGTTGCTGGGTGCTGCGGTAGGAACATTGGCTGGGTTGGGAGTACCGGGCTGGGGTGCCTCAATGCCAGCTGGGGGAAGGGTTGGCACCGCCTTGGGGCGGCGGAAGAAAAACCAGTAGGCCCCCGCCAGTAATCCCAGCAGCAGCAGAATATAGACGATGGGAGGGGGCCCACTCCGTTGGCTGGTGGTCTTGTTGTTGGCCATAGGTTAAGGTTACTCCGCCAGTTCTTTTGGGGTCGTGCCTTGCAGCATTTGTAAGCGACGAGCGACCTCATCGTCGAGGGCGATTTGTTCTAAATCGGCGGCAAGCTTTTCGGTGGGGTTTTCAGACATTTCTGCCAGGGCATTACTGCGCAGGTGGCGACCTTCAACCGCATTCTTGGCCGCCTCGAAGGAGGACCGGGCCGACCCGATATCAAATTCGTTATTGACCCGGGCGATCGCCTCTAGGGCGCTATTGATTTCCGCCAGATCCTTCATGTTTTGCATGTCGGTCTTGTATTGCTCCAGCTTTAGCCGCTCCCGGTTGAGCTTGTCTTTGGAGGCGGCGACAAACTTCTCTGCTTGCTGGACCTGGGCTTCCAACTGGGGCAGCAATTGCTCGATTTGAATGGCCTTGGTCATGGCTAGGCGGGCCGCTTCCCCATTGCCGGCTTGCTGAGCCAGGGCGGCCTGCTGCTCAAATTTCCTCAGCTCCTGGGCTTTTTGCTCGTACTTCTTCTTGGCTCGTTCGTAGGAACCCACCTGCATGGCTACGGCTTCGGACAGTTTTTGCACCGACTCCTGCATTGATTGCAGGGATTCCTCGGCCACCGCCACCGCCACTTTGCCACCTGACTCTACCGGTATACCCCAGAGCCAATTCCAGGTGCCCACAATGGTGCGGCCCGCCTTTTCGCCCATCAACCAATAGATGGCATTCTTCATAACGATCTCCAGTGCTCTGAGAGAAATGGATTTAGTTTCAACTACAGAGATGCCCGGCAGATTCCGGACATCTACCTGGACGGATCTCACGACCAGCCTAGTACCTGAACTCAACAGACAAGGATGCAGGGTTTGGCCCGTGCAAAGCCGCAGGTAGAAAGGGAATCCCCTTTGATCAAGGCTTTTCAGCTTCACAAAGGGTAGCCCTATGGCCGCCGCAGGGTACTAGGGAGGGGGCGAGGGCCCGGGTCCATGTCTATGGTGCCCTTGAAAGATTAATATGAGACAAACCCCTTCACTGACCTTTACAGGGGGCGGGGCGCCCCTCAGGGTTCACCCCTCGCAATCCCAGGCTGCTCCCTAGTCCCTGTTCCCACCCGCCTATGAACTCAGTCGATCTGGCCTTTTTGCCCGCCTTAGAACAAGCCCGACTGATTCGCCATAGGGAAATGTCCCCCCTAGAACTGACCGAGATTTACCTGGAACGGATTGAGCGGCTGAACCCGGCCCTGGGAGCCTACGTGGCCGTGATGGCTGACTCGGCCATCGCCGATGCCAAGGCTAAAACCGAGTACCTGATGACCGCCGACCCGGCGGAACTGCCGCCTTTGTTTGGGGTGACCGTATCGGTCAAGGATCTCAACTCGGTGGCTGGGGTGGCCTGCGCCTACGGTATTAAAGCGGCCTGCGATCGCATCGCCACTGAAGATGACTACATTGTCCGTAAACTCAGACAGGCGGGGTTGGTGATCCTGGGCAAAACCGCTACCTCCCAGATGGGATCTCTGCCCTATACGGAACCGCCGGGTTTTCCGCCCGCCCGTAATCCCTGGCACCTAGACTATACCCCCGGGGGTTCTAGCGGCGGTGGGGCCGCGGCTTTAGCGGCCGGGCTCTGTGCCATTGCCCAGGGATCGGACGGCGGGGGCTCTCTGCGAGGCCCGGCCTTTTGCTGTGGCCTGGTGGGCTTAGCGGCCCGGGGCCGGATTAGTTTTGCCCCGGTAGGGGAACGGCTAAATGGCCTGGCCGTCAATGGCCCCCTGGGCCGCACCGTGGCCGATACGGCGGCCCTGCTGGATGCTTTGAGTGGCTACGAAATTGGCGATCCCTACTGGCTACCTGATCCCGACCCCTGCTTTTTAGAAGGATTGCAAACCCCACCCCCGCCTTTGCGGATTGGCTATGCCACCCACCTAGAGCCGGTGGGTGCCGCTGATCAGGTTTGCCAAGCGGCGGTGTATGACACCGTTCAGCGGGTCGCAGCCCTGGGTCATCGGGTGGAGGAGGTGACCTTCCCGGACCTGAGCGACCTGATTGAACCCTTTGTGGTGGTCTGGCAGTGCGTCCTGGCGGAAGCGGGCATTCCCTGGTTTGTGCTGGAAAGAATGAATCGCTGGCTGTACTGGCGGGCCTGGCGCATCAATAGCGGAGCCTACCTGCGGGCCGTGGCCCAGTTGCAAAGGGTGGCTCGGCAGATTGTCCAGTTTTGCTATCCCTACGATGTGCTTATTCTGCCTGTGTACATGCATGGTGCGATTCGGGTGGGCCAGTGGCAGTCGTTGCGATCGCCCCAAATTCTTGAAAACGTGATTAACTGGGTCGCCCCCTGTCCCCCTTTCAACGTCAGTGGCCAGCCCGCCTTGGCCATGCCCACGGGCTTTTCGCCGGCTGGCCTACCGGTGGGGGTGCAACTGGTTGGTCGCCCCGCCGCTGAGGCAACGCTGCTAGCCCTGGCCACCCAGCTTGAAACTATCCAGCCCTTTTACCACCACCGCCCGGCCTTTGCCAGTTGAAGCCAACCTCAACCTGTTGCTGCCCCGATCAGCAAGCTCTGGTATCCCCTTCGTGGGCAGCCGCCCAACTGGGCTCAGGGGGCCATGGTTAACAACCGGGTCTAGCCAGCCCTCTGGGGGCAGCGGTCAACCTGGATTCCCGTGATAGTGAGCATGCCCGTCCCTGAGTAATGGGTGCGTACATCATCCAAGCTAACTCGGCCCCGCTGACCCTGGGCCTCTAGCCGCCGCGATCGCGAGGCGACACAGATTTCACAAAAAGTGCAAATGAAGTTCATTCGGATTGAGATATGATCAAAGCCACTATCTAAAGCGTTTTGCTATGAGAAATGGTCTGCTTCAGTCCCAGCCAAGATGGGGCTTTATCCAGATATCCCGGTTCCTGCGTCCCTGGTGGGTGCTGCCGCTCAGTGGCTTGGTGGCCGTGGCGGTGGTAGCCCTGGCCCTGGCCCTGGCCCATCATCAGACCCTCTTGGGGTTGACCTGGCAGGGCTGGCTGACCATTGCCCTCACCCTGGGGGCTTTTGGGCT
>DVEE01000555.1 GCA_015295885.1 Leptolyngbyaceae cyanobacterium M65_K2018_010 | reverse complement strand
TCGATGGTTTTAAAGGAGATTTTTAAGGACTGCCCCAGGGCCTAGCCCCCAGGCCGGACACCTGTCGTAGGTCCCTAGGGCAGTATCAGGCCACCTAGGCCACCAGGGCCTTGCGCTTAAAGGTGTCTAGGCCAGCGTACTTAGCCTTGCTACCCAGTTCCTCCTCAATGCGCAGGAGTTGGTTGTACTTGGCCAACCGTTCACCCCGGCAGGGAGCGCCCGATTTAATCTGGCCAGTTAGGGCTCCCACCACCAGGTCGGCAATGAAGTCGTCGGGGGTTTCGCCGGAGCGGTGGCTCACCATGCAGGTGTAACCGGCCTCGTGGGACATTTTGATGGCGGCCAGGGTTTCGGTGACTGAACCAATCTGGTTGACCTTGATTAACGAGGAGTTACCGACGCCATCCTGAATGGCCTGGGCAATGATGGTGGGGTTGGTGACAAAAGCATCGTCGCCCACCAGTTGAACGCGATCGCCCAATCGCTGGGTCATGACCTTCCAACCGTCCCAGTCCTGTTCACCGAGGCCATCTTCCAGGGAAACGATGGGGAACTGGCTAATCCAACTTTCCCAGAGTTGAATGAGATCCTCAGAGGATTTGCGGCTGTTGTCAGACTTGTAGAACAGGTAGCTGCCATCCTCCTGGTAAAGTTCGCTCACCGCTGGATCCAGGGCGATGGCTACATCGTCACCGGGTCGGAAGCCTGCTTTTTCAATCCCTTTCAGAATTACTTCAATGGCTTCCACATTGCTCTTGAGGTTAGGCGCAAAGCCCCCTTCATCCCCTACCCCAGTGCTATAGCCAGCCTCCTTCAGCACCGCCTTGAGGGCGTGGTAAACTTCTGCCCCGTAACGCAGCGCCTCTGAGAAGGTCGGAGCTCCTACCGGCGCCACCATGAACTCTTGGAAGTCTACGCTGTTATCCGCGTGGGCGCCGCCGTTAATGATGTTGAAGCAGGGCACCGGCAGCAATACGGAATCCTCACTGCCCAGATGCACGTAGAGGGGAATACCAGCGGAGACTGCCGCCGCCCGAGCTACCGCCATGGATACGCCCAGAATGGCATTGGCCCCGAGTTTTTCTTTGTTCTCCGTGCCGTCCAGATCCAACATCTTTTGGTCCACTGCGGTTTGGTCCAGGGCATCCATCCCCTTTACGGCCGGGGCGATGGCCTCATTGACGTTAGCCACCGCTTTCAGAACCCCTTTACCGCCGTAGCGGGCTTTGTCCCCATCGCGGAGTTCCAGAGCTTCGCGAATGCCGGTAGAGGCCCCCGAGGGAACCGCAGCGCGGCCTTTGGAACCATCTTCTAGCACTACATCTACCTCAACCGTAGGGTTGCCGCGAGAATCGAGAATTTCCCGACCATGAACTGATGTAATTGCAACCATGACTATTACTCCAAGTAGTGATTCAAAAACCGGTCGTATTTGCCGCTGCTGGGCTAGGGGCTAGGGGACGGCGAGTAGATTTCCAGAACTAGGGCGGCATGAACCGCTTTAGAGCAAAATCGGTCGCCGTAGAAGGTACATACCGGCATGGCTCGGTCTAGCGGACTCCCTGGGAGTCCGTTGATTAGGTGAACACTCCACAAACGCCTAGATGGATAGTACCGGGGTTGGGTTAATGGGCCGTTAATTCTAAACATCCTCTAAGGATCAGGCTGTCATGGCCTTCTAAAGGAGGAAGGAGGAAGGGCGTAGCCCGTGCGCAGCAGACAGCCAGGGAATCCCCCAGGGG
>DVEE01000370.1 GCA_015295885.1 Leptolyngbyaceae cyanobacterium M65_K2018_010 | reverse complement strand
GGCATCGTCCCTGGGGGGGGAACCACCCTGGCTCACCTCGTCCCTCAACTGACCGAATGGGCCAACGCCCACCTCTCCGGCGAAGAACTGCTGGGGGCTCAAATTGTCACCCGTGCCCTCACCGCTCCCCTCAGCCGTATTGCTGAAAATGCTGGGGTCAACGGCGCTGTCATCGTTGAGCAGGTCAAGGCCAAGGACTTCAACATCGGCTACGACGCCGCTACCGGCCAATTCGTCGATATGTTTGAAGCGGGTATTGTGGACCCGGCCAAGGTGACTCGTTCGGCCCTGCAAAACGCTGCCTCCATTGCTTCCATGGTGCTGACCACCGAGTGCATTGTGGTTGATAAGCCCGAACCCAAGCAGCCTGCGGCGGGCGCGGGCGCGGGCATGGGCGGCGACTTCGACTACTAAGCCCATTACCTGGGGAGGGGCTCGGCCTCTTCCCAGTCATAAGCTTAGGTCTACTGACCTTGGTTAGAACGAGCTGTTGCCTCCTCGGCACAGCTCGTTCTGTTTGATTAACTAATCTAGGGCATTGTCCTTGCCAGGTTGGAGAATGGAACTGGCCTGATTCAAGGGCGATCGCCTTCCCCTAGGATGGAATCAGGCCTTCCTACCTAGGCTCAGACCGTCCCCATCCCCCAGGGGCTGCTAGCCCCCACCCCGTTTGGGGTGCTCCGGCCTCCCCCAGATTCGAACTGTTCCCAGAGGTAAATCATGCTGAAAGTGGCCGATATTATGACCCGGGAGGTGGTAACGATTCGCAACTCTGCCCCGGTCGCCGAGGCCGCTAAGCTGATGCAGCAGCGGCGGGTGCAGGCTCTGATCGTGGAGCGTAGCCATGACCTGGATGCCTACGGCATAGTTACCGTGGCCGACGTGGTGGGCCGGGTGATTGCCTTTGGCCGCAACCCTAGGAGGATGCGGGTGTACGAAATTATGACCAAGCCCTGCATTGTTTTGAATCCCGACCTAGGCGTTGAGTATGCCGCCCGATTGTTGACCGAGTCTCGGCTCCATAGCGCCCCCGTCATCCAAACCGAGTTACTCGGGATACTGTCTATCACCGATATTTTGGAACGCAGCTCGGCCATGGACCAACCCCAGGAGCTCGAGTTCACAGCTAGGTTGCAAGAACTATCGGCCAGAGCCCGGCAAATCTGCCAGCAGCAAGGGCCTGGTTCCGCCGCCTGTGCCGAGGCTTGGGCCCAGGTCGATGCGATCCAGGCTGAGATCGCCCACCAGCGCGCCGAATCCCTGGAGAAAACCGCCTTTGAAAGCTTCTGTGATGAATTTCCCGAAGCCCTGAGAGACCGAGATTATGACACCTGGTGTAGCGGTTAACCGGGGCCCAGTACGGTTTTGCGATCTCGGCCCCCTAGAGCCCTACTTCTATACTAAAAGTAGTAGCCCTAAGCATTTGGGGTGGGGAAGAGGCCTCATTTCATAGGGTTTTTGGGGGATGGGAGACAATGCCCCTGCCCCAAGCAGTAACAGCCCATTCCCAGGGGAGGTGATGGTCATGCTGTGGTTACCCCGTCCGCATCAGTCTTCCACCGAAACTCACACTGCCTTTCTGCTGCCCTTACGCGATACGGTCCTTTTGCCTGGCATTACCCTGCCAGTAGTGGCCGGTCGCCCCCGTTCCGTAGCCTCCGCCGAAGCGGCCCTGGATACTGCCGATCAGCAACTGGTGATTGCGGCGCTGCGTCCTGAAAGTCTGGCCCGATTGACCGCCGACCCAGAGGCCGAAATTAGCGATCTAGAGGATTTATACCCCATTGGCACCCTGGCGGTGGTGCAGCGGATGATGAGGCTGCCCATTGGTCCCATCCAACTCCTTGTCAAAGGACTGGGGCGGGTTCAGCTAGAGCGTCTGCGGTTTAACCATAAAGGCTTTGAAGTGGAGTTCCATCGATTACCCGATTTAACTCTGGATGACGCCGTAGCAGCAGGGGCGGATGCCCCAACCTTGAGCGCCCTGGTCGATGCCCTGAAGGCGCTCTGGCAAGAAGCGGCCGCCATGAACCCCGACTTTCCAGAAGAGTTGCTGGCCGTATTAACCAGTAATGAGGTAGCGGCAGAACTGGCTTACCAATCCATCACCCTGATGCAACAGACTGTGGAAGAAACCCAAGCGGCGCTGGCGGAGGATAACCTGGAGGCACTCCTGCGCCGGGTGTTGAAAGACTTGCAAAACCATGTCGAGCAACAGCGCCTGCGGACCCAAATTTTGGGAGAAACCAAGAAGGAAATCGACCAGCAGCAGCGAGAATTTTTCCTGCGGCAACAACTCAAGAAAATCCAAGAAGAATTGGGCGAGGGGGATCCGGAACAGCAGGAAATTGCTGACCTGCACCACCGGATTGATGGCGCAGCCCTGCCCGAAGCCGTGGAAAAACAAGTGCAGCGGGAACTGGCCCGGCTCGAGCGGGTGGGTAGCAGTTCGGCGGAGGGGGGCGTGATTCGCACCTACCTGGACTGGCTGCTGGAAATGCCCTGGCAGATCACCGTGGAAGATAACCTGGATCTGCAAAATGCCCGCGCCGTTCTGGATGCCGACCACTACGGCCTGAAACAGGTCAAAGACCGGATTATCGAGCATTTGGCGACCTTTAAGCTGAAGCGGCAAGCTCAGATTCCAGCGGTTGAAACCCAGGCCATAACAGGCCCAGCCCAGGCAGAGCGCTATGCCGTAGGAACTGTGATCTGCTTTGTAGGGCCGCCCGGGGTCGGCAAAACCAGCCTAGGGCGCTCTATTGCGCGGGCCCTGGGCCGACCCTTTGAGCGCATTAGTCTCGGCGGCTTACGGGATGAAGCAGAACTGCGAGGCCACCGCCGTACCTACATCGGTGCCATGCCTGGACGCATCATCCAGGCTATTCACCGGGCCGGCGTGAAAAATCCGGTGATCATGCTCGATGAGTTAGACAAGGTGGGGATGGACTACCGCGGTGACCCGGCCTCGGTGCTGTTGGAAATTCTAGACCCGCAGCAGAACTCCTGCTTCCGTGACCTTTACTTAGATCTGGACTTTGATCTGTCCCAGGTGATTTTCATTGGCACGGCTAACGATCTGGCTACGGTGCCCCCGCCGCTCCTGGATCGGCTCGAATTGATTGAGCTATCGGGCTACTCCGACCTGGAAAAACTGGCCATTGCCCGCACCTACCTGCTGCCTCGTCAGCTTGAGAAAGCAGGGCTGCCCTCAGAAGCACTACACCTGCCTGAGGAAACCCTACGCCTGGTCATTGATGCCTATACGCGGGAGGCCGGCGTGCGTCGGCTGGAGCAACAGTTGGGCCACCTTTGCCGCAAGGTGGCGGTGCAGTTTGCGGCCGGTGATAGCACCCCCGTGACGCTCCATCCTGAACAGTTGGAAACCTGGCTAGGGCCCAAGCGTTACCTACGCGATCAGCGCCGACAAAATCCGCCCCCCGGGGTAGCAACAGGGCTGGCCTGGACCTTGGCCGGTGGGGAAGTGTTGTTTGTAGAAGCGGTGCTGCTGCCCCAGGGCAAAGAGCTGACCCTGACCGGCCAGCTTGGCGAGGTCATGGAAGAGTCGGTGGAGATTGCCCGTTCCTACATCTGGGCCAATGCGGCAGCCCTGGGCATTGACCTGTCCTTGCTGAAGGATAATGGGCTACACCTGCATGTGCCGGCGGGGGCAATTCCCAAGGATGGCCCCTCGGCCGGGGTGACCATGTTGACGGCGATCGCATCCCTGCTGCTGCAACGCCCGGTGCGTAGCGATACCGCCATGACCGGCGAAATTGACCTCAGTGGCGATGTGCTGCCCGTGGGCGGCATCCGTGAAAAGGTGTTGGCGGCCCACCGAGCTGGCCTCCGGCGGGTGTTGCTGCCCCAACAAAATGAGAAGGATCTAATCGAGGTACCGGACCATGTGCGGCAGGAGATGGAATTTATCGGCTGCGATCGCATCGATCAAATTCTGCACCATGCCCTGGTTCCAGCGGGACCATCCCAGGAGAATGGGCACCATCCCCCCGTCGGAGTAGGGTTGTGGGCTCAGCCCTGACCGTTCGGTTTTCCTCCCTCGGGGTAGGGACGTTGGGCCTCAGCAAAGGCGGCGTCCCTTGGTATGCTGGGAAATGCTGGATGGCAAAAGTCCCCTGAGCTCTGTCCCCGTTATTGCTGTTACTAGCCATGGCCCCTCCCGAGCGTAAGTCAATTCTGCTTCCCTTTGAAAAGCCCCTGGTGGAACTGGAGGGACGGATTACCCAAATTCGGGAATTGGCCGAAAAAAATGATGTGGATGTGTCGGTTCAACTGCGCCAGCTGGAGGCCCGGGCCAATCATCTACGCCAAGAAATCTTTGCAAACCTGACCCCGGCCCAACGGTTACAGGTGGCTCGGCATCCCCGTCGACCCAGCACCCTCGATTATATTCAGGCGATTACCGACGAGTGGATTGAACTCCACGGCGATCGCAGTTCCGGCAAAGACGACCCAGCCCTCGTGGGCGGTGTAGCCCGGTTGGAGGGGCGACCCGTGGTGATCCTAGGCCACCAAAAGGGGCGCGACACCAAAGATAATGTGGCCCGCAATTTTGGCATGGCCTCCCCCGGGGGCTATCGTAAGGCCATGCGGTTGATGCGCCATGCCGATCGCTTTGCCATGCCCATCATTACTTTTATTGATACCCCTGGGGCCTACCCCGGCTACGAAGCCGAAGAAATGGGCCAGGGCGAGGCGATTGCCTACAATCTGCGGGAAATGTTTGCCCTCCAGGTGCCGATTGTTTGCACCATCATTGGCGAAGGCGGTTCCGGCGGGGCCCTGGGCATTGGCGTGGGCGATCGGCTGCTCATGTTTGAGCACTCCGTCTACACCGTCGCCAGTCCCGAAGCCTGCGCCGCCATTCTCTGGAAAGATGCCGGTCGTTCGGCCGAAGCGGCGGAGGCGTTAAAAATCACCTCCCAGGACCTCAAGCAGCTCGGCATTCTCGATCAACTGCTGCCAGAACCCATTGGCGGTGCCCATGCTGACCCTCTGGCGGCCGCCGAAACCCTGAAGCAAGCCCTGGTGGATAGTCTCACCGAGTTGTTGCGCCTTACCCCTGAAACCCGCCAGCGCATGCGCTACCAAAAATACAGGGAGATCGGCGTCTTCGCTGAAGCCGCGGCCTAGTCAGGCCTTAACCCTGACTCGAATTTTGAGGAGACCTTAATAATCCATTAATCTGACCTGCCCCAGGTGGGGGTAAGCTCGGCCAGGTCCCCCATCAAAATCTCAGTCAATCATTCTCAGAATGGCTTTACATTTGTTAACATCATAAAGGCGGTGCCCTCTGCCAGCATCCAGTCCGCCCCCCTCAGCCCTTCATAAGAGATTTTTCTAAGCTTTTTATTGACTCTCACCCCCTTGAGTGAACTCGCCTGCATCCCTGTTTCCCCTCCCCTTGCCCGTACTCCGTTAATCCCCGGTATCCATCTTGGAGAATGTTATGTTTCCCGATCTTCCGCGTCGTGCCCTGATTACAGGGGCCAGTCGCGGTATTGGTAAAGCTACGGCCCATGCCCTGGCCCAGGCTGGGTTTGACCTAGCCCTCCTGGGGCGATCCCTCGAGCGATTACAGCCGGTGGGGGATGACTTGGCTCAGTACGGCATTACCGCCAAGGCCTATGCCGTAGATCTGGCCGAACAAGCTGGGTTGAAGGATCGTCTGGCAACTATCATGGCTGACTTCGGACCCTTGAGCGTGCTGGTGAATAATGCCGGCATGGGTTACACAGGGGCGCTGGGCACCATGCCCTTGGATCACTGGCAGCGGGTGCTGGATCTGAACCTAACCAGCGTCTTTCAGTGCATTCAGGCCGCCTTGCCCCAGCTGCGATCGCAGGGGGGTGGCACGATTGTGAATGTGGCTTCCATTGCCGCTCAGCAGGCCTTTGCCGACTGGGGGGCCTACACCGTCAGCAAGGCTGGCCTAGTGGCCCTCTCAAAGGTTCTAGCCGCAGAAGAGCGGAGCCACGGCATTCGCGTTGTTACCCTATTTCCGGGGGCCGTGAATACGCCCATTTGGGATACGGAGACCGTTCAGGCCGACTTTGATCGGAGTCAAATGTTGACCCCGGAAGTCGTTGCCCAAACTATTTTGTCCACTATTTTGCTGCCCCCCCAAGCAGTGATTGAGGAACTCACCCTAATGCCCGCTGGGGGAGCCCTGTAGCGAGATTTTTCCTTGCCGTTGATGATCTGGCCAACTCAGAGAGTGGCCTCAATTTTGTTGAATACCTGGAGTTTTGTAGAACCCTATGACTATCGCACCTGTCAATGGCCTCAATGAGAAGGCGGCTGTCAATGGCCTCACTCCCAAGGCCCCAACTCAGACTTCCGTTCGTCCTGACCGCACCCTTAGCCACGGGGCTGAGGCTAAGCAGTACCCCATCCCGGCAACCAGCCAGGATGATATGCAGGAAGCTGTGCGCACCATGCTGTTGTCCATCGGGGAAGATCCAGAGCGAGAAGGCTTGCTCAAGACCCCCAAGCGGGTGGCTGATGCTATGCGATTCCTCACCAGTGGCTACCAGCAGTCCCTGGAAGAGCTGGTCAACGGCGCTATTTTCGACGAAGGCCACAACGAAATGGTGCTGGTGCGTGACATCGATCTTTTCAGTATGTGCGAGCACCATATGTTGCCCTTCATGGGTCGAGCCCACGTGGCCTATATTCCCAACCAGCGCGTCGTTGGCTTAAGCAAACTAGCCCGCATTGTTGAGATGTATTCCCGTCGCTTGCAGGTTCAAGAGCGCCTCACTCGCCAGGTGGCCGAAGCCATTCAGGAAATTTTAGAACCCCGTGGAGTGGCTGTGGTGGTTGAAGCCAGCCACATGTGCATGGTCATGCGCGGTGTGCAAAAGCCCGGTTCCTGGACGGTCACCAGCGCTATGCTGGGCAGCTTCCAGGAAGATCAAAAGACCCGGGAGGAGTTCCTCAGTCTGATTCGCCATCAACCGGCATTCTTCTAGGGCGGTTACCGGCTCAAGACCTTAAGCCAGGGTGGTCTCGCACGAGGTAGCCCTGATCCCGCAAAAGCAGGGGTGGCGGTTAGAAACCATCCCTGTTTTTTGTGGTCAGTTTGGCGCTCCAGGCGGTGGATCAGGACTACTCGCCGGTGGTTTGCCCTGGCCAGCCGAGGCTTGCCGGCCTAAAAGCCCAGGTCTCATCTCCAGATTCCATCCAGG
>DVEE01000540.1 GCA_015295885.1 Leptolyngbyaceae cyanobacterium M65_K2018_010 | reverse complement strand
ATCCAACTCACCCAGCAGCCCCATAACAGCAGCCGCCTTAATCTAGCTGGAAACCCCTCCAAGATGCTCCCAGGCTGCCATGGCCACTGCAAGCCCCTACGCCACACCGGCAAGCGATCCCCTACTCTTTCAAACTGTACATTAATGATTTAATCCGATCCCCTTGCTGGACGTCCAAGATTTTGGGAAAGGCCAGGTCCAGGGTAGTGGTTGGGCCCGCCTGCTGGAGGTCTCCCAACTGGGCTACCAAGCGCACCGGCTCCTTGCTCTCGGTATATACCAATAGCCCCACCGGTTCACCGGGGCCAAAAACTTCAGGATGGAGAACCAGATGATTGTCTGGATCCACTACGACCTGAATACCTCGACTATTCATGCCAAAGGCCATGGCATCTAAAAAATGACCTTGGCTGTAAATTTGCGTGTAGGCTTTCACCTGTTTCATCAATGGCATCGGTTCCGAGGGCTGAGGATCTTTGAAAGCGCGGGTGAGACTAGTGAGCAAAAAGCGGATTGACTTTAAGGGTTGATCAGCCTGGCTGCGCACCTGGGAATACCACTGATCCACATCCGAAAAAATCACCAGCACCAGCGCATCCCGCTGGGCCTGGGTCATGCCCTCAAAGGTCACCGTAATGGCCACCTCATGATCACTGCGAGGGTTGACTCGCAACACTCGACCGCTGAGAAACACCCGCCGGCTGGTATCCCCATGGATTTCTAAGTCCACGGTATCGGGAAGATTAGGCCAATCAGGCAGCAGAATTTGAGCCCCGGTTTCACTAATATCTAGGGTCGTGCCATCAAAGGTGTTATTGCCGGAAAAGACCGTCACCCTGAGCTGGCGACTTAATCGGTGCGCCTGACGGAGCTGAGGTTGCTCCACCGCAACGAGGATGGCCGCCGTAATTAAAACGATATTGACCAGACACCAGGTGGCGTTAATAAAGACGGCATCGGGATCTTGTAAATCTGTAATCAGCCAGTAGGGGACCAAGAACAGCGAGACAAAACTTAAAATGCCAATAATAACCAGAATACGCACCGAATCCCAGTCAAAGCTGCGCTTGGAAACCTGTACCCCCTTATCGGTGACATTAAATTTGCCCAAGCGGGGGTTGAGTAAGGCCATAAAGGTGACCAAGCCATCCTGAAAGGCCATGGAATATTCAAAAATCTCATTCCAGAAGGAAAACCGTACCCCCTTTTGGATGATGTAGTTGGCATTGAGTGCCAGCAAAATGGACGGCAAGGCATAGGTGAGGGTTTCTAACCCTAGACCTCGCACCAGGTTAATGCCAAACATCAGGAAGGCAATGGGGGCGATCGCGTACATCAACCGCGGAAAGCCAAAGAAAAAGTGGGTAGTGGCCGAGGTGTAACAAATCCGCTGGGGAATTGTCAGTTGGCGATTAAACAGGGGCCACTCCAACCGCAGAATTTGGGCCATGCCCCTGGCCCAGCGCACCTGTTGCCCCACGTAGGAGGAAAACTTCTCCGGGGCCAGGCCCGCCACCATAATCTTGTCGTAATAGACCGTTTCGTAGCCCTTGGCGTGCAACCTGAGGGAGGTATGGCAATCCTCCGTAACGGTCTCGACCGCAATGCCACCCACCTCTAGGAGATGACTTTTGCGAACCACCGCCGCCGAGCCACAAAAGAAAGAGGCATTCCAGAAGTCATTCCCCTTTTGCAAAACTTTGTAAAAGAGTTCATTCCCAACGGGTACCTTGCCTTGGGTCAGTAGGTTGCGCTCAAAGGGATCGGGGTTGTAGAACCAGTGCGGGGTCTGCACCAAGGACACTTTAGGATTTAAGAAAAATCCAACCGTCTCCTGCAAAATATTGCGGGTGGGAATATGGTCACAGTCTAGGATCAGAACCAGATCCCCGCCGGTACGTCCTAGGGCATGGTTAATGTTGCCCGCCTTGGCATGGTCATTATTGGGGCGGGTTATCAGATGACAGCCGATCTCCTGGCATACCTGCCGCAGGGCTTCCCGCCGTTCGGGAAACTTAAGACCATCGTCTAGGACATAGACTTCCTTTTTCCCCGCCGGGTAATCAATGGCCAGGGCCGCCAAGGCGGTTTTGCGAACGATCTCGACATCTTCGTTATAGGTGGGAATATACACGTCCACCCGGGGCCATTGCTCAACTGGCACCGGAGCCATACTCACAGACCGCCGCTGCTTCAGCTTCAGGGTTTGAAAATAGGCCAAGATTAAGGTGGCAATGGCGTATAGTTCTGCCCCGTACAGCAGCAAGCTAAAGGTCGTATTGACCCAGCCATCAAAATTCAGGGTGTTAAAGGTGCGGTAGTAGAGGTAGCGCAGGGTAACTACGATACTGACCCAAATCAGCAAGAGGTGCAGTTGTTCGCTCAGACGAGAACTCTGCTGCCGCTGTTCTAAACGCACCAAAAACCAGCCCAGGGCAATCAAAAAAACCGCTAGCACAGTCTGTTGCCCCAGGGGTAGCGGGGTCACAATTAGCGGTAAGGCCAGCAGGATGGCCAACCCCATCAGCCAGACTAGGCCGCGCTCACCTCCCCCCCCCAAGGTTGCCTCCAACCAGGTGGGCCAGCGGTCTACCAGGCGAACGATCCAGGCACGAAAACGGGATTGACGAGTGGTTGATAGGCTCATGATTAGATTCCCTCCGGGCGGCTAAGGCGGTTCAGGTAGAGTTGAGACAGGCCGTACAGCAGTAGGGCAATCAGCACAATGCCACCGGGCAATAGAAACCAGTTCCTTTGCAAAAAGGCGATGATCCTGGCTTGGGGGCTACGGCGATCCAGGGTGCGCTGGGGATACTGAGTCAAGGTGGTGAGCCGGTAATCGGCCGGGTCGTACAGGGAAGGGTTGGCTGTCGTCCGCTGAACTAAAACGGTATCGCCCTCCAGGCGGGCAAACAGGGGATCCTGCCAGAAAACCTGCTGGACTTCCTTCAAACCGTCCTGGGTCTGGGCCGTTAACCCTAACAGCATCCGTTCTGGCTGCCAGGGGGACACTCGCGCTTGCACCACCCCAGCTTGGTCGGGCAGGGTTTGGAGTTGGGTTTGACCTTGCTGGCGGCCAAACTGGGCCATTAAATTGAAGCCCTCCGATGATTGAAACAGTTCTGGAATGGGAAAGTTATCCCGCAGGCCCAGGCCAACCAGATTTTTCTGCCGCGCTTCACTGGGGACATCGTCCGCCGTATAGGCGGCTAGCTTCACCGAGGATCCGTGGCTGAGGCGTCCCATGCGATCGCTGACCGCCAGCATTGTTCCGATCTCACCCTCCGAGGGGGTATTCGGTAATACCAGAGCCAGTTGAGAGAGATCCTGGGGAGCCGTCAGGGGAAATCCGGTTTGTAGCCGTTTCAAATCTGGCAATTGAACAATGGTGCCCTGATTCAGTTGCAAACTGCTATTGCCATGGACCTTGGCCCACATAGGCTGATCGGGTAGAGCGCCGCAGTTAATCGGTACATTGGGGAAAGTGTAAAACTGGATAGCGAGGGTTGACGAGGGGGTGACTAGCTCCGGAGGAAGACTAACGGTGACCGAGTCCGTTCCCCCCTGGGCAGAGGTCAAACGCTCTCCGCCAATCCCTTGGCCATCCAACAGAATGGAAACGGAAGAACGCTTGGGATCAATGCCAGGCCCATAGCTGTAGCGCAGGGTCAAGCTGCTTCCCCCCAGCAACTGGGCATCGGGGAGGAGGCGGAAGGGGATTTCCACGGGCGGTGGTACGGGCAACCCATTCACCGTCACATCCTGGAACAGTTGGTTGGGAGCAATTTCTAAATCACTCAAGCGCAAACGTTGAGAGCCCTGAGGCAGAAATCCGGGCCAAGCCATGGGGTTGGGTGATGGCGCTTCCGACACTTGATTGACCAAGGCCACTTGCCCAGTGAGCAGTTGTTGATCCGCCGGTTGGACCAGGGCTTGTACTGCCTTTAATACCGCCGCGGCATCGTTTCCGGTGGCTACGAGAACGGGTACACCATCGTTGGCGGTCGTAGTCAGCATCAACACTCCCACCCCCGGAGGCAGGGGTTTGCCATCGCCGTCCAGCACCTGGTTGTTTTTAATGGCCAACGGTAACCCCAGGGTCGCCAGGGCCGGTTGGGCCGTTGGGGTACCAATCAGGACCAGACGATCGCCCGCCTTGACTTGATCCAGTTGCTTCACTAACCGGGTTTGAATACCGCGACCACTGCTGGCCCGGCTAGCGGCCGCCTGGTAACGACTAGCAGCCGTCAGCCAGAGGGTGTCCACAGTGTTGGGTTGCAGATAGGCGAGCCGATCCGGTTCTAGCCCCAAAGCATCTAAAAAGGGGTAGGGATAGTTAGTAAAATCCAGGGCAATGGCCTGAGGCCGATAGTTCAGAATCACCTGTGAATCGGGCAAGATCTCAGTCCAAAGGGTGGGATCGGTGGGGTCTGTACAGTCCTTGGAGGTATGCTGCTGGGCTTCTACTATTAACGTATTGAAGTCCTGCACCAGGTCTGCGGGAATATCGAACAAAACATTGCCGATGCTCTCAGCCTCGCGATTGAGGGGAACGCTGCCTAGGTGCCGGTTGTTCAACCGTACCGTCAGGTTAGAACGATCGGCATAGAGGGCTGGAGAATGGCGAAACCGGAGTTGCACCTTGGCGGACTCCACCTGCCAGTGCCGCGGTCGAGTAAAGCCAAGGCGAGCCTGGGATAAAACCCCTTGCAACTGCAGGGCATTACCCACTACCGGCGAACGATTGAACTGCAACACATACTGGCTTAGCGGTGCAGTCTCTGCCGCAGGCCTCAGCTCAGGCTGAGGGGCAGGCTCAGAGTTACCCCCCGGGCTCGGTACCGGGGACGGCGGTGAAACCGGGTTCCGCTGGGGGCTAGGCCCCGGTGCACTAGGGCGTGATGGAGTTTGGCTTGCCGGGGGAGCAGAGGAACGCTGGGGAGCCGGCTTGACCACAGGGGCAGGGGGGTTTGAGCGGGGTAAAGAATACTGCTGAATGACCGCATCCTCCTGCTTTTTCACAGTGCCCCCAGTCTGGGCCGGAGAGGAATCTAAGCCTACCAGGATCACCAGGGCCGCACAGCCCAGAGCCGTGGTTAGCCGAGCCAAGCCCCGCCATTGCCGCCGCTGTCCCCAGAACCTTTGAATCAATCGGTTACGCATAAGTCACTCCTCTATAGTTCGAGCCTTGGGCTTTGAAGCTTTCGGTTAATTGCTGGTAGCAGCCGGATCATTGTCAGCGAAAAAACTAGGGGGCACCGACTCCACCGGGAACAAACCTAACCAGGCCAAATTTTGCACATAATAGGCATTCCTGTTGTCCCATATACCGTTCTGGTAGGTTTTCAAGAGTTTTTGGTGGTACATTGCCTCGGCGGTAGATGGGTCTACCTGGAGAAAGGCTGGGTAGAGCATGGCATACTGGGCCGTAGCCTCGTAATCAACCAGCGGATTGCCTGATAGGGCTAATACCGCCGGGATTTTCTGCTGCTGCTGCCACAACTGGTGGAGAAAAGGTAAATTCTCCTCTAAGAACCCTTGGGCTCTAACGTCTTCAAACCAGACCGCGTCCCAGGCTATTCGCCACCAAACTCGATAGGCATCAAAGCCATAGTGGCTGCGCAGCGGAGTGTCGACTGGAACGGTTTCCAGGGTCTGCGAAGCCAGATCTAAAATGACCCAGTCGCTGGGTAAGCCCTTCGGAGAAAGCTGAGGCACCTGGGCCAGTAGTTCGTAGCTACTGTCCACCAACGCCAGCCAATCCCGTTCTGGGTCAATCTGGGCAAATAGCCGAAAGGCGTAGGGGGCCAAGTAGGAAGGATTCAGGTACACAGCCCCCGGTCGGGGTTGAAAGGTTGAAATCGATCCGGGCAGCAAGTATCGAGGTGCCTGGCCTTCTAGCACGGGCATGCTCACCGTGGATTGATACCAAAGGTCAGCTAACTTTAGACGGGCTAACTCTAGGTAATCGGGGCGCTGCCAGCGGCGGGCGGCAAAAATTAGTGCCGTAATCGCATCAACGTCGGCATCGCTGGCAAAATTACTATCCAAAATTCCCCAACTGCCGTCAGCCGCCTTACCCCATTTCCAGGCCCAAAGGTGATCGGTGCCATCGCTATCATTGGGCAGACTGGGACGCCTTAAATTGTTCTCTGCCCAGCCCAGGGTAAGCTCAAAGGTAGCTGGATCATCGGCTAGGACTGCCCGCAGCATGGCATAGGCTTGGCCCTCCGACACCGTACGGGCTCCATCCTCCCAGTCAATCACACGACCATCGGCTTGAATAAATCGGTTCCGATAGGCTTGCCAACTTTCAGCCAGCAAGGCCTCCCGGCTTAGACTAGCGGCATCCCCCGTGGCGGCTGATACCAAGGGAGGTGGGGTTAAGTCCGCGGCCCGAAAGGCCAGCGGCTCCATGGGGACCGATGCCGTTATCGTGCAACCGGTGCCCCAGAGTAATGACAGGGTTAGTGGAATCACCATGGTTCGTAGGCTTGATTGAAAGGGCAGAGGAATCACAGTTCGCCCGGGTTAACTGGAGGATCGGACATCGGTGGTTCATTCCATCAGGCCATCCTGGAGTCACGTTGGCATAGGTGAGCCGGCAGCATTTCAGTCCCCAAAAGAATTTCCTAAAAACGCTCCCAGGGGAGTTGAAACCCTCGCTGTAGAAGCAAGCCTTCCTGGATCTGCTGAATCTGACGGTTGACTGGGGGGTTACTCAGGCCCACCGCAGCCAGTTCCTGCTGATAGGCTTTTAATTGTCGGAGGGCGGCTAGGGGATAACCCTGAACAGCATTCAGAGCCCCTAGAGAGGTGCGAGCGGTGGCGCTATCAGGATTCAGGGCTAGGGCCTGTTGGTAAAGATCCTCGGCGCGGTCATAGCGGCCTAGTTGAAATTCCAACCCCGCCAACGCCAGCAACGCATCAAAGTTATTGGGCTGACGAGCCAGCACGGTTTCATAACTCTGTCGAGCTAAGGCAGAGTTACCAGTTTGTTGGGCAATTTCACCCTGGACAAAGTACCAGTCCAAAACCGATGGATTAGCGGCCACGAGTTGTGCCGCCTGGGCTTCAGCCTGGGCTGGATTAGTGGCGGCGAGCACCTGTAAAGATCGCAGTTGCAAGGCCGGGTTCCCCGGATCGATAGCTAATAGAGACCGATAAAGCTCTGCCCGCGAGGGACTAGGGGGGAGTACGGTGGCCAGGGTAATGAGCTCCTGGGGTGGAGTAGTCCCGGCATACCGCTGTAT
>DVEE01000320.1 GCA_015295885.1 Leptolyngbyaceae cyanobacterium M65_K2018_010 | reverse complement strand
TACGAACGCTTAACCATCTACCTAGGCGAAGCAGAACACTGGCAGGGTAAACCCACCTATCTGGCTCTGGTTGAAGCAGCCCGACAGCATGGGTTAATGGGGGCCACGGTGCTGCGCGGCCTGACCGGCTACGGCAAGAAAAACCACGATCGCAAGGTTTTGTTGGGTATGATTGAGCTCTCTTCCGACTTACCCATGGTCATCACCCTGATTGACAACCGGGAAAAGATCGAAGGGTTTTTGCCGATCGTGCAGTCGATGGTCGGGGGTGGCATTGTGCTGAGGGATACCGTTGAAGTGGTTCACCCTGCGCCGCTCACCCAGTCTCCCTAGATTGCTACTCCCTTTGAACTGACAGCCGGAGATCAACCATGACCCACAAACATTCAGCGCTCAGGTTTGTGATTTTGTTGGGGGTGGTGAGTCTCTGTGCCGATGCCACCTACGAAGGGGCCCGCAGTATTACCGGCGCCTATCTCGGCAGTTTAGGGGCTACCGGCACTATCGTGGGTCTGGTGGCTGGCCTGGGAGAGTTGATCGGCTATGGCCTACGGATTGGGATTGGCTACCTTAGCGATCGCACCCGTCAATACTGGCGCATTACCACCCTGGGCTACGCCATCAATACCACCGTGGTGCCCCTGCTGGCCCTCACCAGCACCTGGCCCGCCGCCGCTGGCTTGATGATTGCCGAGCGCACCGGCAAAGCCATTCGGACCCCGCCGCGGGATGTGTTGCTCTCCCACGGCGCTATGCAGATTGGTCGGGGCTTTGGCTTTGGCTTGCATGAGGCGATGGATCAGATTGGGGCGGTAGCGGGACCGCTCATGGTCGCCACCATGCTGGCGTGGCAGTTCGGCTTTCGGGGGGGCTTTGGGATTTTAGTGATTCCCGCGATGGTGGGTTTAGGGGTGCTGATGATCACCCAGCGGCTGTATCCCAACCCCAAAGACTTTGAACCCACCACCGCTGATTTAGAGACGGCTGGGCTGCCGCGCCTGTTTTGGCTCTATCTGGCAGGTATTGGCCTGATTGCCGCTGGGTTTGCTGATTTTCCCCTGATTGCCTTTCACCTCCAACAGTCGGGGGTCAACGCCCCCAGTCAGATTGCCCTCCTCTATGCCCTCGCCATGGGAGTCGATGCGATCGCGGCCTTGCTATTTGGCCGTTGGTTTGACCGCATAGGCCTCTGGAGTTTAATGCTGGCGGTTTCCCTATCGCTATTCTTCGCGCCGCTCGTCTTTCTCGGTAACTTGGCCACAGCTATTCTGGGCATGGTGCTGTGGGGTATTGGCATGGGAGCCCAGGAATCGATCATGAAAGCCGCCGTGGCCGGCCTTGTGCCCGCTGACCGGCGCGGTTCAGCCTTTGGGATTTTCAACACTGGCTACGGTCTGGCCTGGTTTGTTGGCAGTGCCCTGATGGGGATCTTGTACGATCGCTCGATTCCCTGGCTAGTGGCCTTTTCGATTGCCCTTCAGGCGGTTTCTATCCCGGTGCTCCTCAAGGTTCACCGCCGCTTTCATAGACTATCGTGAGCATCTGCTTGAAAACTGCTTTCCCATCCCTGCCATGGCACCTTTCCTCACTCCCAACCAACTCGCTAAAACCCTGGACTATCTAGCCAGCAAGCAATGTGCAAATGGTGGATTTTGCACCTATAGGATGGAATATCTGGAGGAGCCGAATCCTAGAGATACCTTCTTGGCCGTAGCCTCGTTTCAACGCGTGGGGGAAGCAGTTCCCCATAGCGAGCGTGTCTATGCCTATCTTGAAAAGATTTTGAGCGATTTAAAGGCGACCTTTTTTTCAAGTCTTGATAGCTTTGCTAAAGCCTATAGTACGACGGCTTTTAACTACCTTTATTTTCCATTTGCTACCCTGAAATGTCTAGGAAAGCTACAGCTGGATGATTTTTGGCAGGAGGTTTTCGCTAATTTAAAGATTAGATTGCCAGATCAGTCCCATGCCTATCAATCTAGTCTGAGCCGACAACTCCTTCTGCAAAAGGTGAGAACCCAAAAACTTGCTGGCCCGGTGCCTGATCGTCAGCAAATCATCGACTTTACCCTCAGCTTGAAGCACCATGGCAGCTTTGGAAGAAATCCTAACTTGCTGAGTACCTGTTGGGGGCTCTGCCTCTTAAATGAACTCGATTACGATTTGAGCCCCATGAACGATACCCGCGCATATATTCAGCAACTGCAAGCTCCCCAAACTGGCTTTATTTTGACTACCAACGGGCTCTTAACTAATTTAGAGGTGGTCTACGCTGGCATCCTGTCTAGCTTCCTGCTCCAGATGGACATTCCTTACCTCGACGCGGCCCTGCGTTTTGTCAGGATGTGTCAGATGGACCGGGGCGGCTTTGCCCCTATGCCCGTCGGTCTGCCCAATATTGAAAATACCTATCGAGCTCTAACCGTTTTCAGCTTAACCGCAGGCTAGGCGTCGCTCCTTCCCAGGTTCACCGTTGCGCGAGACTTAACCCACTCGACGGTCCTGGGGAGCGCCTTTCCCCTCGCCAGTAGCTGTGCCCCCGTCCTTCTGCCTCCAACCCTGGCGGTGGATCAAGCTCATCCCTGGCGGCCCTGGCGGCCAGGAGTTCCTCTTCCTGGGCCGATTTTTTTAGCCGGTACACCCCAGGAAGGGTGACTCCTATGACTTTCGTATATTTACGGGCTAACCTACGGGCTATAGCCCCATGGTGGAGGGTAGGGCGGCTGGGCCTAGCCTGCCACTGAATGGGCTAAGGCAAGCAGCACGCTTTTGGACGAAACCGTTCAAGGGATGTCATCGGAAACGGCCCTTGCCCTTACCGCCGAAAGGTTAACCAGGGTCAAATCCGCCCTTGATAAGGTTCGTTTTGAAGCTCGATGTCGGCACTGGCTTGTTAAAGTAGGACGTTTTCTGGAAGGCTTGCTGCTCAAGAGTTTCAGGCAACGGAAAATTAGGAATCCAACTTTAGAAGACCAGTGCCCGTTTCTGTCCAGGCCGATCCTCGCTTTTCCTAGGACACCGAGGCCACCATCAACCGTTGAGTGTTGCGATATAGACTAGCCTGCAGATCCCTCTGAACTGCCACCATGTTTGCCCAAATACCGGAACAACGTATGCACTGGATTCGCTGGGTGCTCACCAGCGGTTGGATCCTGCTGATTCTGTCTTTGTTCTACGATCCCTGGACGGCGGCATTGACGGAGCCTGACCATCCCTGGAGCCCGCTGCGGCTTACCGGTGAATGTGTTGAGGTGCAAGGGCAGTGCGTGGAGCAATCGCCCCAACCAATTGGCGCCACCCTGTTTTGGGGGGCAATCGTGCCCTCAGGAATTTTTATTTTGCTGGTGTTTAGCCATGAGCTGTGGCGGCGCATCTGCCCGCTCTCCTTTTTGTCACAAATTCCTCGGGCCTTGGGTTGGCAGCGGCAGTTCAAGCGCGAGGATGCCAAGACGGGCCGGGTACGTTACGAGCTGGCCAAGGTCAGGTCGGAGTCGTGGCTGGGCCGCAATTTTTTGTATTTTCAGTTTGCTTACCTCTTTATTGGCCTCTGCGGGCGCATTCTTTTTTTCAATGCGGATCGCTGGGTGTTGGGCAGTTGGTTGGTGTTTACCATTGCCGCTGCGATCGCCGTGGGCTACTTTTACGGTGGCAAATCCTGGTGTCAATATTTTTGCCCCATGGCCCCGGTGCAAACGGTGTTTAGTGAACCCAACGGCTTGTTGGGCAGCAAAGCCCATATGAGCGACCGTCCCATGACCCAATCCATGTGCCGCACGGTAGAGCCTGACGGGAGCGAAAAAAGTGCCTGTGTAGCTTGCCAGAGCCCCTGCTTTGATATTGATGCTGAGCGCACCTACTGGGATGGTCTACAAAAGCCCCAGGAATCCTTTATGCGCTACGGTTACGTGGGGTTAGTGGTGGGCTACTTTGTCTACTACTATCTCTACGCGGGGAACTGGAACTACTACTTTTCCGGGGTTTGGAACCGTGACCCTAATCAACTGGGGGCACTCATGAACCCTGGACTCTACCTAGGGGGGCAGCCCCTGCCGATCCCCAAACTGCTGGCTGTCCCCCTGGTGCTGGGAGCTTTTACCCTGGCGGCCATTGGCCTGGGTCGGCTGATCGAGGGCTATATGAAGGCCGCAACCTGGGGTCGGAAAACAGCACACCAGCCTGACCTGGCCCAGCATCGCATCTTTGCCCTCTGCACCTTCTTTGCCTTTAACTTTTTCTTTTTCTTTGCGGGCCGTCCTCTGCTACTCCTCACGCCGGGTTGGGTGCAGTTTGGCTTTGATGGGCTGGTGTTGTTCTTGAGTACTCTCTGGCTGCAAAAGAGTTGGCGCCGCAGCCCCGACCTATACGCCCGGGAAAATTTAGCCAGCCGCTTTCGCAAACAGTTGGCTAAGCTCAATCTGGATGTATCCCAAACCCTGGATGGCCGTTCCTTGGATGACCTCAACGTTGATGAGGTCTATGTGCTGGCCAAGGTGCTGCCCGACTTTACCCGTGAAAAGCGCCACCAGGCTTACAAGGGGGTGGTACGTGAGGCTCTGGAGGAGGGTTACATCGACAGCGCCAACAGCCTCGATGTGCTGAAACAAATGCGACAGGAATTGGGAGTCTCTGACGACGAACATCAGGACATTTTAGAAGAGCTGGGGGTCGAAGATCCGGACTTACTCAACCCCGATCGCCAGCGTAGTCTAGAGAACCAGGTGCGGCTGAGTGGTTACCAGCGATCGCTGGAACGCCTCCTGCGTATTCAGCAAAGCCAGCCGGACTGGG
The DNA here is from genome assembly GCA_015295885.1 of Leptolyngbyaceae cyanobacterium M65_K2018_010. Classification (GTDB taxonomy): domain Bacteria; phylum Cyanobacteriota; class Cyanobacteriia; order Phormidesmidales; family Phormidesmidaceae; genus Nodosilinea. Next base: position 2,547 of record DVEE01000320.1, on the reverse strand, counting down.
TAACGGCCGACCTCACTGCCGCAGAGTCCACGACCTTGCGATCCCTGCGCCAGGAGTATTCTGTCACTCCCCAGGAGGAAGAGTGGATCTATCGGGAAATCTCCAGTTCCGCCAATAGCACCGAAAAGGCCGAGGGGTTGCTGGCTCGACTCAGGGAGTCCGTGGTCTACGAAGACGCCCTAACCCATCCCGAGTTAGCCCCTCATCAGCCTGTCGTGCTGTTGCTGCAGGATACGGTGCGCCATCGGCAGGAGTTGCTGGGGAGTACGCTCCTAGAGATGCTACCCTCGCTGCCAGAATCCGAGGCCCTGCGTGTGGTGCAGTCCTTGGGTCAGCTAGCCGCTCCGGAGTTAACCGACTATTTGCAACAACCTCACCGCCTGGAGCTGTTACCCTCCACCCTGGTCGAGGCTTGGCAGGGGGCGGCGGGGGCATCCCGACCGGTCGCAGTACCCAGCCTGGAGACTGTCCTGAGTTGCCTGGCCAACCTGCTCGATACCTACCATCCCCTCACCTGTGCTGCTGCCCTGTTTCTAATCGCCCAATTGGCTGGCGATAGGGCCCAAAGCACGGCCTCCCAACTACTCCAGAGTCATCCTTCCGGCCTGATCAAAACCACTGCAGAGCAGATCCGGGCTCAGCCAGAGGCGCCGCCCCTGAACCAGTTTCCCCAGCTAGAAAAGCTGGTCTACCTCAATACAAGCGACTTCTTCCACCGGCTCAGACCCAGCACGCTGCTGGCCCTGGCCGATCGGGCTGAGGTGCGAACCTACGACGCTGGCCAGGCGATTACCGAGGCTGGAGATACCTGCCGCGAACTCCTGATGCTGTTGGATGGGGAGGCCAGCATTCATTACCAGACTCCCCAAGGTCTAGAAATTCAGCACTTCCATCCCGGCCAAACCCTAGATGAGTTAGAGGTACTTACCCACAGCAAACTGGAGCATGCCATCCTGGCCGATCGCCCAACAACTCGCATTTTGGCTGTTCCAGTCGATGCCTTTGATCAGCTCCTAGACCAGGATCCCGACTTTGCCCGACGGGTGCTCTGGCTTGAAAGTCAGAGAATTCAGCAGATCTTTAAACCCATGGGCTAGGGCCTCCTAGCAGCTGCGATCGATCCGTTCCAGCCGCTCTGCCCCGTTCATCCCAACTTGCCTGAAAGAGGCTACAAATTCCAGCGGTTTAAGGCCCCTCTGCCAAACTCAGTAGACAGCCGGGGAAAAGGGGGAAATCTCACAGCAAATCAGAGTAGGGAAATTAGCCCTGGGGGAGGGTAAACCTCTGCGGCTAAAGGCGAAATGCAAGCCAGATATCGGGTGATTTTGATCCCCTCTTTGCCAGGGTGGACAACCCATTAGATTCCCGAAAGGTCTCCAGAATAGCCAAAGCACATCTCAGGCTATCCCTAGGGATTAGGCGAATCTCCTCAAACTTCAGTGTCTTTGCTATCTGTTGGTGGCCAAGTATACGTGGGATCGTTCCTTTGAAACAATCTCTGAGTTCAATTCATGGGTCATTTAAAATCCAGGGGTGGTGTGGATTTCCTGGACCTGAGTCAACAGTAAGCCCGGGTTATCGAAAAAAGGCTAGGAACCCAGCCAACCCCAAAGAAAATCTAAAAAATGTTATCTATTTAGCTTTTTAACCTCTGATTCAAGGGGATTAAGGTATCATAGGGACTAATCATGGCCTTTGGCATAGCTTTGACCTTTGCCGAGTTGGGCTGCGTTATCATCCACACTTTGAAATACAAAACTCTGCAATACCAATAGAACTGAAAAAGTTTCTACCCCTGAGGTGGTTATCATGACAACAGATTTCGTCTCGACCGAGGAGATCAAAAAGGCGACGGGCTGGGTTATCTTTCTCAGTATTGTTCTGATTGTGCTCGGCATCCTGGCTGTTCTTTCGCCTGTAGTAGCCTCCGCCTTTTTCACCGCTATGATGGGGTGGATCGCCCTGATCGGCGGCATTATCCAAATTGTACAGTCTTTCCGCTCTCACCCGGTAAGAGGGTTTTGGTTGACCTTGATCGTCGGCATTTTTTACGCGATCGCGGGTCTGTACATTCTGTTCAATATTCCCCAGGCGATGGTCGCGCTGACCCTGGCCTTTGGGATTCTGTTTATTGTGGAAGGGATTTTTACCATCATCATGGGCTTTACCAACCGCTCTGGGCGGAGTATGTCCTGGTTGGTGGTGTTGAACGGCATCATTACCCTGATCCTGGGCATCATGGTGCTGAATCGTTGGCCCTTTAGCGCCCTCTGGTTGATCGGCCTTTACGTGGGGATTAGCTTGCTATTTAGCGGCATATCGCTGCTGGCGGCGGCCCTGGCCGCTCGAAAAGAGGTTGAGCCGGCTTAGGCAGAGCCTCCTGAACTAATTTCCCCATCTAAAACCCTAGGGCAAGGGGCTCAGCCCCCTTACTTTTGGTTGGCAGGGCGATTGCAAAATGCTAGGAGCGGCGGCGACGGCAGCGATCCGAACAGTACTTCACGTCATCCCAGCAGGCTGCCCACTTTTTGCGCCAGGCGAAAGGCC
>DVEE01000063.1 GCA_015295885.1 Leptolyngbyaceae cyanobacterium M65_K2018_010 | reverse complement strand
GTAGGGCGGGAGGATTCTGGTAGGGTAAGGGAATGTACTGTACCGTTGGCCGACCCATCATCGGCTGGGGGTATAGATCCATCAGGTTGTAAATTTCCCTCGGTAGCCCCACGGTAATAGGTAGCCCCATTTCAGTGGCTTCTTCAACGGTGATGGGGTAGTCGTGGGTAACCTGGCCGGTAGTGAGCCGTTCAATGATGTTGTCAATATTAGCCGGATCCACCTTTTGGCGGGGGACCGTATCCTCTAGCAGGGTCCGGACAAAGCGCTGCACCTGGTTAATGGCTTTGCGGGCGACATCCGCGGTAATCAAGGTCTGATCCTCCACCTTATCCAGGGGCTTGGCGTCCAACACCTTGAGAATACTAGCCGCTGCCACATTACCCAGTTGCGGATCCACTGGCCCCAGCACGGCATTTTCATCCATGACAATTTCATCTGCTGCCATAGCCAGCATGGTTCCCCCACTCATGGCGTAGTGGGGAATAAACACCGTGACCTTGGCTCCGTGGCGGATCAGAGCCCGGGCGATCTGTTCCGTCGCTAACACCAGCCCACCCGGGGTATGGAGGATCAGATCGATGGGTACCGTGGCGGGAGTGAGGCGAATGGCCCTGAGAATTTGTTCAGAATCTTCAATATTGATGAATCGGGAAATGGGAATGCCCAGTAGGCTAATCGACTCCTGCCGGTGAATCAACAAAATGACCCGACTGCCCCGCCGCTGTTCGAGGGAACGGATAGCCGCTAACCGGCGAGACTCAATAATCCGTCGCTGAATGGCTGGCTGAACCGATGAAATGATGAGAAAGATGAAAAACAGACTGATGAAGTTCATGGCGGTTGAACAAGTAAGATGGCAACTCAGCTGGAATTAGGCCTAGGGGCGTTTAGCCGTTTAGCGACTCGGTTAGGGTCAAGCCTGATGGGCGGCAACCACCAGAACCATAGCATTGAGCCCAATCGTTATGATCACCAAGGATAGGCAAGGACAAAAAGGCGTGATTCGATACTTACTGGCAGCTCTATGCTGGGGATGGCTGGTGTGGATGACACCGGGGGTGGGGGCGCAGGAATGGGAGGAAGCCGCCAGTTCTGGGCTGGGGAGGATCTCCTTCGCCACCCCCGAGGGTCTATTTATCGTGCAGCCCTTGAACAGCACCCGTCAAACTCTGATGGCTGATGGGGATGGCCTGGTCAACAGTATGGTTTGGGCGGCGGATGGTCAGCGATTAGCGGTGGTGAAGAATTTCAGCGAGGTTGTTTGGGTAGATCCAACTACCCCGCGCACCCATGGGGTTTTCGTCAGCTCCTGTCCGCGACCAGCGAATCTAGAGGTGGCCTGGCCGAGCGATCGCTCGGATCTGCTCATTCAGCAGCGGTGTCATGCTCCTGACCCCAACGGCCAGAGCCAGTGGGATTTATTCCTAGTCGATGCCACCGGGCAGATAACCCCCCTAACGGCCCTACCCGCCCTAGTGGAATCTGACCTGTACGTTGCTCCCGACGGCCAGCGGATAGCCTACGTGGCCAATCAGCGGATCTATATTCAGAATTTGGCTGGCGGTGCCCCCCAGCCATTGACCCAGGCACCGGGTCTGTATTCCTCGGCGGGTAGTCCCCTAGCCTGGTCACCCGATGGGTCGCAACTGGCCTTTTATGAAGGTGCCTACCCCTACCAAAAGATTAACCTGATCGAGGTAGATACCGGTCAACGGCGCGTGCTGACCCCGGAGGCGGAGTTCCAAATCTATCGCAGTCGCCTGGTCTGGAGCCCCGACAGCCAGCGGATTGCCTTTTACCAACCCGCTAATCCCCCCTTGAGCAATCAAGAGGTGATTACCCTGGTGCAGGTCGCCACGGGAGAGCGCCAAATCATTACCCGCCCTGGATTTTATAACGCTATGAGCTGGGCTCCCGATAGTCAAAGGCTCGCCTTTGCCGCCGGTAGCCAGATTGAACAGCAAACCCTGTTTGTCTTTGATATCCCCAGTAATCGGTTTACGGCCCTGACTCCTCAGCCCTTTCAGGCGATCTTAGAAAGCCGCTGGACCACCCAGGGCGACTGGATTGGGTTTAGTGCCGTGGCCCTAGGAGATGATTTAGGGACCCAAACCCTCTATGTCGTGCGACCCAATGCCACTGGCTTGACGGCGGTTAGCCAGCCTAACGAGTACGCCTACCCCTTTGCCTGGGTGCCCTTGCCCTAAGCCGATCAGCTCTGGCTAACGGCCTGAAGCGCCCGTTGTACGACCTCGATACCCGCCCCCGGCTTACAGGAGGCCTCGGTTAGAATTTGCTTCCACAGACGACTCCCCGGTTGACCGGCAAACAGCATAAGCATGTGGCGGGTGATTTTATTCAACTTAAGCCCTCGGCTCAGCCAATGGTCAATATAGGGCAGCATGGCTGTGGCCACCATCTGCCGGGAGGGTGGCTCCGCTGCTATGGTGCTCCCTAGGGCTGGTTTCAGGTGAGCCAAAACCCGTCGGTCTGCCTCGGCAAACAGGTAGGGATGGTCGTAGGCGGCTCGGCCAATCATTACAGCGTCAACCTGGGTAAGTTGTTCTGTGACTTGGTCGAGGCTAGTAAAGCCCCCATTGATTTCAATCCACAGGTGGGGAAACTCCCGCTTCAGTCGATGGACGTCTTGGTAGCGAAGTGGGGGAACGGTTCGGTTTTCCCTAGGGCTCAACCCCTGCAGCCAGGCCTTACGCGCATGGACCGTGAAATGGCGGCAGCCCGTTTGAGCGACCAGGCTGACAAAGTGGGCCATGTCCTCGTAGCGGTCTTGGTGATCGACGCCAATGCGATGTTTGACACTCACCGGCAAGGGACTGGCGGCCCTCATGGCGGTAATACAATCCGCGACTCGCTCCGGTTGGGCCATCAGACAGGCGCCAAAGTTGCCGCTCTGAACGCGATCGCTGGGACAACCCACGTTCAGATTAATGCCGTCGTAGCCAAAATCCGCGGCGATGCGGGTACACTGGGCCAGGGCAGTTGGATCATCGCCACCTACCTGGAGGATCAGGGGTTTCTCGTCGGGGGTGAAACCCAGCAAACGCTCGCGATCGCCGAAGCAAATGGCCTGAGCCGTGACCATTTCGGTATACAGCAAGGTGTGCCGGGTAATTTGCCGCATGAAGTAACGATAGTGGCGATCGGTGCGATCCATCATCGGCGCGATGCTAAGCGGCACCTCCACCGCCTGGGCAGCCTTGAAGCGGTTGGTATGACTGAACCTAGGGTTTGTGACCTGCATCAATGGGGGCTACCCTAAGATTGCTGAACCCATGCAGTTTAACATTTCCCCTCTCCAGGATAGGTTGGGGCCAGCGGCCAGCAAGGGCTTCGAGAAGACAGGCATAGTGGGAAGACGTCCTTCCAGGCTGCCTTGGCTGCCTCACTGAACTCTCCCAGATCTAGACGTGCCTAGAGAACTCAAAAATAGAGGGTTTTTCCCCCTTGGGAGACGAGTTTTCTACACTAGGTAGCCCTTCAGCTTTCTGCCATTATCGTAGATGTCAACGTTAAGCGGGTGGCTTGATGAAAAGCATGATTCAATCCTTTTACAACTGGTATAAAGCTACGCTGCGCAATACCAAATATCGCTGGCTGTTAGTGCTTGCCACGCTAGTCTATTTAGTGGTTCCCTTTGATATTTCGCCCGATTTTTTGCCTATTATTGGTTGGGTTGATGATGGTGTACTCGCCACTCTACTGGTAACAGAGTTGTCCCAAATTGCCCTTGACTATCTCAACAAGCGCAAACAACCTAATCAGACCCAGGCCCAGGAAGACGGCATCGAGCCAGTTACTATCGAGGTTTAGCCAGGTCTCAAAGGTAATTTGAACGGTCTGAGCCGTGGGAAAACTAAGCCAAAGGGTGAGCGTTAAACCCTAGATCTACGAACCAGAGTTGAGTTTAGGCTTGACTCTGGTTTCTGGGTGATCGGTAGTTTGGAGGGTACAGGTGCCGCTGTCGATGAGTAATAGCAATCGGCCCTTGAGGGGAACCCCGCCAGAGCCTTGGTTCCCTTCACCTAGCCGTCAGATCTCCCAGTGTTGACCAACGGCCTATTTCAGCGATCTATCTCCTCTCAACAAACCAGTGCCTGAAACCAAGAAAAGCCAATTTTCCTACTCTCCCATCTCAATCACCGGGGCATTTTGCAGCATTTTTCGAGCGGCTTCTTGGGATCGCTCCAATTCAATTTGGTTCATGAAGGTGGAATAGGTCAGCAGCGCCAGCATATAGCGGGGGTCACTCACCCAGGGGGGCACAAACCGGGGCAGGCGACATAAACCAGCGGCAGTGAGTTCGCAGAGAGCCGGCAGGTCAAAAACGTCGAGCTTGCCGCAAAACAGCAAGAATAGGCAATCGGCTCGGCCGGCACTGAAGATGGCACGAATGGCGGTACTGACCTGCAGTAATCCGTAGATGTAAACCACGTCCTTGGTGAAGGGGGCACCGCCCGTAATTACACCGCCGCGAAACACCCGGCGGGCACTTTCAAAGGCCTGGTCGGGTTTGCCCGTGCGGTCTAAAAAGTACTGATAGACCTGGAGAAAGTCGGCCCCCTCGATGGCCATCTGAATGGCAAAGACGCGGTCGGCTAAACGCTGGAATCGATTCAGCTCAATGGTGCCGCTGATGATTTCGGCAAATACGGCCAGGCCCTCCTGGGTCCGGGTAGTGCCAGGATGCCCGGCGGCCAGGATGGGTAGATCGCTTTGGGCCTGGCCATTTAGGGAGGTGGCTACATGAATATAGGCCTCATGGTTGAGCAGTTGGGCAGCATCGCGATCGGTGAAGCGAGCATCCTGCCGAATGCGAATGCGTTTCGCCGAAGCCAGGGCGTTGGCCGATAGGGTATCGACGATTTCAATGGCGGGGGCAGAGGCGCCAAAGTGGGCTTTCACAGCTTTTTCAAGCTCCTGGGCCACCGCCGCCGCCGTGTGATACTCCGGTGGAGAAATATCCAGGTTAATGTGGTCTAACTGCTGAATCACCCGTTGGATTTGCTCGGCCATTTCCAGGGGGGTTTCGGTATCAAACCGCATGGGCGTGGTGGGTTCTCCGTAGGCCTGGCGAGAGTACTCAAAGAAGACGGGAGTTCCCACCCCAGCTAACATACGGGCGCCAATTTCTAGGTTATTGGCCTGCTTCTCTAGCCAGCTATCGATGACGGAGCTGCCAAAAATACTGCGTTTAGCCTCTCGCACCAGGTCGAGTACGGGTTGGGGGTCAAAGGGGGGATACTCTACCTGGGGCAGAGCCGTGGCTCCCTGGGCAAAAAACTCGGCCTTGACCTGATCGGACCAGCCTACCGCCTTGAGAATTTTGATGGGCTTAGCGGCCCGGTGCAGCAGGGTGGCCACCGAGCATATGCGTTCTTTTTCAGCGGCATCGAGGATCATAAATGGTTAAAGGAATGGTTCTCAAATTCTTGAATTGTCTCTAACGTATCTCAAAACCCTTCTCCCCAAGGGATACAACCTCAGGGAGAGGGGCGTTCCCCCTCGGTTGCCGGCATCCTTACCTCTGAGAGCACCGCATTGGCTAGGGGCACAAAACCATCGCCGGCATCGGGGGCAAACAACACAATGGCGGCAAAGCCATGGCCGTCCAGTTCTCCCAGATAGGTAATGCCCAGGGCTTCATCCACGAAGGAGAGGCCGCAGCCATCGGAGTCACAAAAATCATGGGTCACCATGGCCGGGGGGTAATAGGTCACCAGGGGGCGATCGCGGCGCTGGTAAAGGTGCAGGACCACCTCCCGGGGTTCCCCCTCGACCACCAAGGTTAGGGGTTTAGTTTCCGGCAGGGTGTCCAAATCCTCTGCCTGGGCCAGCGGCTGGGTACCGGTTTGGGCCAGGGTTGGGGCTAAGCCTAGAGAACTGGCTGGGCTGGCCCAGCCCCCTAGCAAAGTCCCCCATAAACACAGCCCAATTCCCAAGCCGGTGTAAGGCAGCGGCATGACGGCAGATTCCTCAAACGTATCTGTCCTCGATCTTCCTAGCCACAAACTGGCAGAACCGAAATAACCCTTGGTTTTTTAAGATCCTGGAGCAGTTTTTTCCGCCAGCAGCAAAAAAGTCAGGCAAGACCCTTTACTCAAATTAAAACTTCGTTAGGATAATTAATGACGAGCTTAAGTTTTATTAATTTTATGATTGCTCAGCAACGTCTCCTGTCCCTCGCTGGGATTGCATTTCAGCCAAATCAGTCTTCCAGCAAAGCATTTCAGATTGCCTGGGCGATTCTGAGAATCGTAGCCGGCACTGTAATGATTCACAACGGCCTGGATAAGCTGGCCAACATCGAGAGCTTTGCCCAAGCCTACGTCGCTTACCTAGGGCTTCCCTTCCCGATTACCTTAAGCTACCTGGCGGCCTTTACGGAGTTGTTAGGTGCTCCGCTGGTAGCCCTTGGTTTTCTAACCCGGCCAGCGGCCCTAGGGTTGTTCTTCACCATGCTGGTAGCCATGTACCACCACATCAAAGTCGCGGGTCTGAGTATTCCCTACCTGGAGCTATCAGCCCTTTATGCGGCCACTTTTTTGTTTTTCCTGATTAATGGGGCGGGGCTGTTTTCCGTAGATGCCCTGGTTGCCAAGGCGCTCAATGGTCTACGCTCTAGCCAAGCCGACAACCAGCGGGAAACCCTGGAAACTGTTTTTCAGAAATCTGGCCAGGCCGCATCTGAGCCGACTAAATCCGCCTAATCTATCAATCCGGCCCACCCCTTGGTGGGCTTCCATTCGTTGCCGAGTTGACTGAGGGGTGCGAAAACGGGTGGCGCTCTAAGTCTTCCTATTTGACAGTTGTGCCAACGCCTGCCCTGCATCTCAGTCTGCCTGCTCTATGAACCCTTCGGCCAACCTAAGCCGAGGGGTTTTAACTATGCAGTTGGAGCACCTTTGGGGCTAACCCGCACTATTCATGGGATTACAGAACGGTGTGTGATGCCTGCCCAGGCAGTCATCCTTTCCAGGACCAGTTGCCCAAACTGGGTTCCTGTGCTCGCGGAAATGACATCTGCCGATCCACGGGGCGTGAATAATCTGGGCTAGAGGTGAAACCGGTTGCCCCTCCGGTAAGGAAGGCAGTAATTCTAGGCCGAGGATAAGACCCTTCCTCCCTGGGCTGCAAAACTTAGCGAGCCTAAATCGGGGGCACCACGTATGCCGAGTTCACTGGCGGCAATTTGCCTTCCCTCACCAGGGCCTGGTGCAAGAGAGCTACGATTTCGGCTCGGGTGGCGGCTTGGGTGGGTTGGAGTTGATCGCGACGGGGGTAGTTGACGATCAAGCCCTGTTCAGCGGTGGCGGCGGCCTTAGG
>DVEE01000257.1 GCA_015295885.1 Leptolyngbyaceae cyanobacterium M65_K2018_010 | reverse complement strand
TTCCCTTCATGCCCCGGCTGTTTATGGCCCGCTTTCTCCATCGCCCCATTCCGGCGGCGGAAAAAGTCGCTTTTTTAGAAGATTTCCTCAACGCCGACTATGCCACCGCCCTAGGCACCATTTTCACCTCCGTCAGCCAGCGCGCCACCGAGGTCATGCCGGTGGAATTTGCCAAAATTTCCGTGCCGACGCTACTGGTTTCTGGAGAGTTCGACCAAATTACCCCCGCCGAGTTGGGCCGCAGGGCGGCTGAGCTCAATCCGTTGATTCAGTATGCGGTAGTTGAGCAGACAGGCCACTTTCCCATGCTGGAGGATCCAGACACTTACCTGGCCTGCGTCAAGACATTCCTGGAAATTCCCGCCTGACCGGTGGCCAGGAAATCGGAACAGGGAAGTGAACCGGTGCGATGAAGACTTTACCCACAGCAGAACTCCTGACCCTAGATCGGCGCCATGTGTGGCACCCCTACGCGGCCATGCCCCATACCGGCCCGGTATTTCCCGTGCGATCGGCCCAGGGGGTTTATCTGGAACTGGAAACCGGAGAACGGCTCGTGGATGGCATGTCCTCTTGGTGGACCTGCATTCACGGCTATAATCACCCCCGCTTAAACCAAGCTGCCCAGGAGCAGATGGGGAAGATGAGCCACGTCATGTTTGGCGGGTTGACCCACCAACCGGCGGTACAACTGGCCCAACGCCTGGTACAGCTTTCCCCAGAGCCCCTCCAGCACGTTTTTTTCTGCGATTCGGGGTCAGTGGCTGTGGAAGTCGCCCTGAAAATGGCGATCCAATACTGGCACAATCGAGGGCAGCCCCAGAAACAGCATTTCCTGACCATTCGCCACGGTTACCACGGGGATACCTTTGCGGCCATGGCTGTCTGTGACCCCGTCAATGGTATGCACCACCTGTTTCGCAACAGCCTGGTGGAACAGTATTTTGCCGAGGCTCCCCAAATTCCCTTTGAGGGGGTGTGGCAAGAGGCGGATATCGCCAGTTTTGCGGCGATTCTTGAAGCCCATCACGGGGACATTGCCGCCGCCATCTTTGAGCCCGTGGTGCAGGGGGCCGGCGGGATGCGCTTCTACCACCCCACCTATGTACGGCGAGCCAGGGAACTGTGCGATCGGTTTGGGGTGCTGCTGATTTTGGACGAAATTGCTACGGGCTTTGGCCGTACCGGTCAACGATTTGCCTGTGAGTACGCAGGAATTTCCCCGGACTTGATGTGTGTGGGTAAAGCCTTGACCGGGGGCTTTATGTCGTTGGCGGCCACCCTGGCCACCTCCGAAATTAGCCAGACCTTTGCCCAGGGTGAGGCTGGGGTCTTCATGCATGGGCCCACCTTTATGGCTAACCCCCTGGCCTGTGCCGTAGCCCTGGAGAATTTGGCGATTTTAGATAGTTACGACTGGGCGGGGCAGGTAAACCGGATTGAGGCCCAACTAAAGCAGGAGTTGGCCCCCTGTCGGCACCTGCCGGCGGTCAAGGAGGTGCGGGTGCTGGGCGCGATCGCGGTGGTTGAACTGCATCAACCCGTCGATATGAACACCGTCCAACCCCAATTCGTAGAGCAGGGAGTGTGGCTGCGCCCCTTTGGCCGCCTGGTCTACACCATGCCCCCCTACATCATTGAGTCGGAACCCCTGAGCCGTATTACCAAGGCGATCTTTGCCGTGGTCAGCCGGCTCTGAGAGAGAAAGCGAGCTTTCTGAAACGAAGCTTAAGATAACTAACGCTCCCTTGACCCTCTAGTTAACTAGAGACTTCAAGATGGGGGTATCCCTCTAGAGCGGTGTAGCGATGACTCTGGATTTGACTATTCCCGATTTAGCTTGCTCGGCCTGTGTGGAAACGGTAACAAAGGCGGTGAGGGCGATCGATGCCGGGGCCGAAATTCTCGCCGATACCCAAACCAAGCAAGTCACCATTGTCACCTATGCTTCTGAGGTCGCGATCAAAGACGCCATTACCGCCGCTGGTTATACCGTGGCCTAGGAGGCTCCCCCATGGCTACCCAAACTTTCAAACTGCGCGGCATGAGCTGTGCCGCCTGTGCTGGTGCCATTGAATCGGCGATTCTGGCTGTGCCTGGGGTAGATACCTGTAGTGTCAACTTTGGGGCCGAGCAAGCCAGGGTTACCTACAACCCAGAGCGCACCAGTCTCCCTGCCATTCAGGCTGCTGTCGATGCCGCTGGTTACCGGGCCGCTCCGATCCAAGCCAATCCTCTAGCTCTGGACGACGATGCCGAGCGCCAGGGACGAGAGCAGGAAAGACGGCAACTGACGCGCAAGGCGATCGCCAGTCTAGGGGTAGGGGCCGTCTTGATCCTCGGCTCGCTGCCGATGATGACCGGGTTGCCCATGCCCTGGATGCCTGTCTGGCTCCACGACCCCTGGTTGCAATGGCTGCTGACTACGCCAGTGCTGTTTTGGGCCGGTCGCTCCTTCTTTGTCAATGCCTGGAAAGCCTTTAAGCGGCGATCGGCAACCATGGATACCCTGGTAGCCGTGGGTACGGGCACCGCCTACCTGTACTCGGTACTCGTCCTGCTGTACCCGGCTGGGTTGGCCACCCACGACACCATGCCCCAGGTCTATTTTGAAGTCGCCGCAGTGATTATTGCGCTGATTTTGCTAGGGCATTGGCTAGAAAACCGGGCCAAGGGCCAGACCTCCGAAGCCCTCCGCCAGTTGATTGGGCTACAGCCCAAAACGGCCCGCCTGGTACGGAACGGCGAAACCCTTGATATTCCCATCACCGAGGTCATGGTCGGGGATCTGCTTCTGGTGCGGCCTGGGGAAAAAATTCCGGTGGATGGTGCAATAACTGAGGGCAGCTCCACCCTGGATGAATCGATGGTCACCGGGGAAAGTGTACCTGTCCATAAACAGGTTGGCGACGAGGTGATCGGGGCTACCCTGAACAAAACCGGGAGTTTTACCTTTCGGGCAACTCGGGTTGGGCAGGATACTTTCCTCGCTCAAATGGTTGCCCTGGTACAGCAGGCCCAGGGCTCCAAGGCCCCCATTCAGCGGTTGGCCGACCGGGTTACAGGCTGGTTTGTGCCAGCGGTGATGGCCATTGCTATCCTCACCTTTGTGATTTGGTTTGTAGTGACAGGGAATGGGACGATGGCGCTCATCACGACCGTGGGGGTGCTGATTATTGCTTGCCCCTGCGCCCTGGGTCTGGCCACGCCGACTTCGATTATGGTCGGTACCGGCAAAGGGGCTGAACATGGCATCTTAATCAAGAGTGCCGAGAGTCTGGAACTGGCCCACAAGGTTCAAACCATCGTGCTCGACAAGACCGGTACGATTACCCAGGGTAAACCCACAGTGACGGACTACGTGACGGTGCACGGCACCGCCCAAGGTCACGAGTTGGCGCTGTTGCAATGGGCGGGTTCCCTGGAACGGTACTCCGAACATCCCCTAGCGGCCGCGGTGGTGAGCTACGCCGAATCCCAACAGCAACCAAGCCGGTTGGCTACCCAGAACTTTGAGGCCATACCTGGCCAGGGTG
>DVEE01000256.1 GCA_015295885.1 Leptolyngbyaceae cyanobacterium M65_K2018_010 | reverse complement strand
TCGGCACCCATCGCTGGATGCAGGACCTGGGCCTCAGTGTGGACCGCCTGCAGGAGCCCTGGGAACGGCTAGAATCCCTGGGCCGCACCGTTGTCTGGTTGGCCGTAGATGGCCAGATCGAGGCTATTTTTGGCCTTGCGGATGGGGTGAAGCCCTCCTCCCCTGAGGCCATTCGTACATTGCAGTGGATGGGGCTGGAAGTGGTAATGCTGACCGGCGATAACCGCCGCACTGCCGTCGCGATCGCCCAGGAGGTTGGCATTACCCGCGTCCTGGCAGAGGTTCGCCCTGACCAAAAGGTGGCCCAGGTGGAGCGCTTACAGCGGGAAGGCAAGATCGTGGCGATGGTGGGAGATGGCATTAACGATGCCCCCGCCCTGGCCCAGGCCGATGTGGGTATGGCGATTGGAACCGGCACCGATGTAGCGATCGCCGCCAGTGACATTACCCTCATTTCCGGCGACTTGAATGGCATTGTCACGGCCATTCAGCTCTCGCGGGCCACCATGAAAAACATTCGCCAAAATTTATTCTTCGCCTTTATCTACAACGTGGCTGGCATTCCCATTGCCGCGGGCGTCCTGTATCCGCTGGTGGGTTGGCTGCTGAGCCCGATTATGGCCGGGGCCGCCATGGCCTTTAGCTCCGTGTCGGTCGTGTCCAATGCGTTGCGGTTGCGGAAATTCCAGCCCCGCTGGCAGGGGTAAACCCGATCCGGCGAGGCGGAGATGGTTGCTAGGGGCTCTCTTAGGCTATTAGGCATCTAAACTGCGCTAGCCAATCGACGAAAAGCATTGACGGCTGGGACTTTACGACGAGAGATATGTCATTTTAAGTGCGCAACAGCTTACCAGAAATTTTTACCAGGAAAAGGGGCGATGAGAAAACCAGTTCAGTTAGGGCTGATTGGCCTAGTGATCCTGAGCCTAAGCCTGGGCTTTGCAGTACTTACTCCGGCTCAAATGCCCCATGACACGGCAGCCCTTGAGGCAGACACCGAGTTTCAGTCCGTACATCAACCCCTCTGGCTCAAGTTAACGGTCGTCGGGGTCGGGATGGGGCTGATAGGGCTGGAATTATGGTGGTTTGTATGGAGCCAACCTAAGGCTCATCCAAGGGATGGAATTGAATAGGGTATAGGTTAGTTAGGCCAAAAAGAAGCCGCCCCAAACTGGAGCGGCTCTATAGAGGATTTTAGAAAAGGACTAGCTGACTTTAGCTATGGCCGCTGCTGACCAGAGTGGTGAGGAGAGTCATATTTGCCGCGAGTAGATAGGCAAAGGTCGCTCCTCCAATGCCGCCGATCAGGAAGCCTCCGGCAAACTCGCTCCAGCCCTCGTTGGTTTCTAAGCTAGCCGGAGGGGTGAAGGGGGTAGTCGTTTTCGTGACAGCAGTATTAACGCCAGCTCCAGAATAAATGGACAGGCAAGCCGTCAGAATCACAATCAAAGCGGCGGCACTAAGTAGCCCAGCCAAGCCCGGAATATCGGAATCCCGCAGGGGGCCCAGCAAGGCAAAGGGCCCATAGAGCAAGTAGCCGTGGGCCATGCCAACTTCAAGCCCTCGGCGTTGAGGGGATAGACCCGGCCGGTAAGCTGGCAGGTTCCCGATAAAGGCCTTGGAAAAAGCTGAAGAATTAATCGGGGTTTCCAGGTTGCCAATCTGAGGATCTCCAGCCGGTCTAATTACGTCGGTCATAGGGGTAGTTCTCCAACTCTAAAGACTAGGTCTGACAATGCTAGGTGTGACAGCGGTAAAAGTGACTGTTCTCAGAGTTCTGGGATGAACCTCTCAAACAGCCACTCAGGATTTTGAATTGAGCTTCCCCACCCAGCTATTGCTGGGCAAGCACTCTAGGGTAACTAGGGATGAAGCAGTAGATCTGGGAAAAAGCGGTTGAACTCAATCAAAATGCCAGCAGTAATCACCATCCAAACCGTGGCTAGAACTGGGGCAGTGGATAGGTATTTCAGCAGGTTGTCCATGAAACTCTCTCCTGGGCGCAATCAAGGTAAAAACAACAGAATCACTCTAGGTCGCTAGCGAGGGGAAACGGTGATTTCGCTCTCTTTGGCAAACATAGCCCCGCTGGCGATATCCCTGAACGCAGCCAAAGGCCAGGCAAAGCCAGACAGAGAGCACTTGACCGCCAACGGAACATCAATAATGATTTCCTTCTCTTCTGGGTTTTTACCTTTACGAACGGCAATCAGGTAAGAACGGCCAACCCAGCCAATCCAACCGGCGATGTATAGAAAGAGCAAGCTAGGGATGAGAAACTCACCCATGTGGGATAAGTCACCATCTACGATCAGATGGGGCAGCCCATCGCTACCGCAGAGCAGACTGGAGTTTCCGTAGAACTCAAACCGAGCCTTGGCCTTTTCGGTGGTAGCCTGAGCCGCCCGCTTCAGAAAGGCTTCATTTTGACCGCAGGGGGTAAGACCGGCTACGTTGTCGCCGGCGAGACTAGCAGAGGCCGGGGCCGCGAACCCGAACCAGAGACAAATGACCAGAGCTACAGCAAAAAACCGTCGCATATACTGTTCCTTTTAATGACCTAAGAAACTAGGGCGATTCGAACGAACGTTAAGTTTTTTGTACAAAAATTCACCCAACTTGGTTGCCATCATAGCCCGCCACTGAAACCCCGTAAAGCTAAGATCGGTAGGGTGTTTACATCTCTACAAATTTCTCTGTTCCCCAGCTTCCTACCACTCCAATGGCAACGATTTTAGCCCTAGAAACCAGTTGTGACGAGACGGCGGTGGCCATCGTGCGCGATCGCGAAATTCTCAGCAGCGTGGTTTCCTCTCAAATTGACATCCACCAGCGCTACGGTGGCATTGTGCCCGAGGTGGCCTCGCGGCAGCATGTACTGACCCTAGGCTCAGAACTCGAAGCCGCCCTGGACCAGGCGGGGATAGCTTGGGAGGCAATCGATGGGGTCGCGGCCACCTCGGCCCCAGGGCTGGTTGGCGCGTTGATGGTGGGCCTAACGGCGGGGAAGACCCTGGCCATGGTGCATCAAAAGCCCTTTTTAGGGATGCACCATCTAGAAGGTCATATCTATGCCAACTACCTGGCCCAACCGGATTTGCACCCCCCCTACCTGTGCCTTTTGGTTTCCGGCGGGCACACCAGCCTGATTGGGGTACAGGATTGTGGTCAGTACCAAACCCTGGGCCAAACCCGGGATGATGCGGCGGGGGAAGCCTTTGATAAGGTCGCCCGGTTGCTGGGGCTCGGTTATCCGGGCGGCCCGGTCATTGACCGCCTGGCAAAAGCTGGAGATGCCAACGCCTTCCCTTTGCCGGAGGGAAATATTTCTCTGCCCGAGGGCGGCTTTCATCCCTACGACTCGAGCTTTAGTGGCCTGAAAACCGCGATGCTGCGGTTAGTAGAAAAACTCCAGGCCGAAGGGGTCGATCCACTCCCCGTAGCCGACTTGGCCGCCAGCTTTCAAGCGACCGTGGCGCGCAGTTTGACCAAGCGGGCGATCGCCTGTGCCCTGGATCACGGTTATACCACCCTGGCGATCGGAGGTGGCGTTGCCGCCAACAGCGCTCTCCGCCAATACCTCCAGGGGGTCGCTAAGATCCATAACCTCAGAGTCATTTTCCCGCCCCTCAGCCTCTGTACCGACAACGCCGCCATGATCGCCTGTGCGGCGGCAGACCATTTTAACCGAGGCCATCGGTCGGGCTATGGGCTGGGAGCCCAGTCGCGGCTGGATTTAACGCGGGTGATGGAACTTTACGGGGAGTAGTAGGGATAGTGGGATGGCGAGATG